>NZ_BAABJA010000005.1:0-30601 GCF_039543065.1 Bartonella pachyuromydis
CGCTGGTTGCGTAACAAATAACTACGTCTCTTGTGTTGGTTGGTTGCCTATTTATTTAAGCAAAAGAGATGTTGAAGTCATCAGTTCAAACTTAGCAAGAGAGATCTTAAAGCATAATAACCTAGGTAAACGCTTGTGTGGATGGAAACATGGCTAGAAAAAAAACAAAAGACGATACAGAACTGACAGACACGGAAAAAGCCATGCTTCAAGAAATGATTATTGCCTATCAAAGTGTGAAGATGATGTCGCGTCTGATGAAGTGGGTAGTATTTTTTCTTTTTTTGCTTATCCTTGATTTTGCCCGCCTCATGGACGCGATAGATAATGTCTTTGCACATATGAAACAGTGGTTTTCAAAACATTGAAAAATTGTCATAAACGCAATTCAGAATGTGAACCAAGCCGTAAAAGTTCTAATGTCTCATCATTAGGCTTTCGATAGATCAAAACCAAATCTGGTTTGATATGGCAATCACGACAGTTCTTCCATTGACCTGTTAGTGCGTGATCTTTCCACTGAACTTTTAAGGGTTCGTTTTCCGCTAACAATTTGATCACAAGCAGCAAATCTGTCTCTAATGTATCAGCATATCTCCCCCTACTTTCACGTTTAAGATCACGCCGAAAAGACTTCGTATAAACAATTTCCCGCATAGCTAACTAAAATTACTTTGCAGATTTACATACTTCGGCTTTGTCCGCACGAATCATGGCGTGCAAACCATCTAATGACGTACGTTCAACACGCCCCATCTCAGCATCTTCTATAGCTTGCAATGTTTCCGGATTGGGTTGAAAGAGATCAAGTGGCAATGCTCTATCTCTAGCAATGCGGGTCATAAACATACGCACTGCATCTGATACAGTCAAACCCGTAGATTTTATCACTGCGCTTGCAACTTCCTGAACTTCATCAGGTATGCGTGCTTGAATTTTACCCATTTGCCTCAATCTCCCATCTATTTGTACTACAATGTACTACATTAAAGCTCATGTCAAGAGATTTATCTAATAATTCCCTCCCCGCTTTTAAAACGGGGAGATGAACCATACTTTTAAAATTAAGCAGCTTTTGTAACAGATCTTGCTAAAACCCGCTTAGCTTCTTTAATGAGGGCTTTATATTTTCTGTTTTCTTCATCAACTCTAAAGGCATCAATAAGACGAACATGGATAGGACCTAAAAGATACAAAGCTTTTTCACCAGCATTCATACCCTCCCAATAACTTGGCAAATCAAAACGTGTATCTTCATAATCAACAGATTGGCTTCTTAATTTCTTTTCACACTCAATAAAGTAACGGCGTGCTTGTCGTCCTTTTTCATTACGTTCAACCATTGAGAGCTCTTTCGCCATATCTAAAGTGAGGTGGTATTCCATACTTGGACGGCCACCTTTAGGTTTCGGTAAATTTTTACCGAAACTCATGACACTTTGTTTTTCCTGGGAGACATTAGGTTTCGCTAAAAATTTAGCGAAACTTATAAAGTCCTTATTTTCTAGGAAGCCATACTCCTCAATGCGATTTTTAATCCAATTTCTAAATTCGGATTTTATCTCTAAAAACGTATGTAACTCGCGTGCATTTACTGTCTGAACAGTATCTCCATCAATCGTTTGTTCTGATATTTTAATGAGAATGTTCATTGTGAACTCCTTGTTGATTAGGTTTTCTATTGACATCCAACAAAGGATGCCGGGTGCTAGAAAACACGGCAACAAGCCCGTCGTTATGCTTTTCCCTAAAAGGGTATTGTATAGCATAACCACACCCGACAATATTATTATATGCGTACAGCATACAATGAGTCAAAGTTTTTAGTTTGCGGAAAATTAGTTATTTCGGCAACAAATCCGCTTGTTGTTTTAGGGTGTTTTCTAGGCACCTAATCCAACAATAGACACATTGTTATAACTCTGTCAAGTCGCTCCTGTTATAAATGCAGCCCACTGTTCCAAGAGAGCATCGCGTTGTTCTAAAAAATCTGTCCGCATATAAGCTTTGGTCACTGAACTCCCAACGGAATGTGCAAGAACAGTTTCGGCAATCTCAAATGGTGTTGATGTTGTTTCTGCTATCCAATCCCGTAAGCTTGAACGGAAACCATGAGGGCGATAAGTTAAACCACAAACTGTCATATATTTTGCCATGCTTGCATCAGAAATTGGCTTGCCGGTAAGACCAGAAAAGAGAAACCCTTTTTTCTCAAAAGGGAGAGATTTTTCAATCACTTTCAAAGCTTCATGACTTAATGGCACGCGAAAATCTGAAACTTTTCCCACAATACCCTTCATATTTTCTTTTGGTATTGTCCATATATTTTTATCTATTTGTTCAAGACGCAAATATCGCAATGGATATGACCGTACCCCTGTCAAAATAAGCAACTTCAGTGCTAAATTTGAAAGAATCTTATCATCTAAATTCTGATAGAAAGCTGGAACTTCTTGCCATGGCATAGCAGGAATATTTGTTGATGTAACACGGGGCTTTCCTAAAAGGGCGCGTGCCTTCATACAAGCTTGTAGATCAACGTCCAAACCAAGAGCCGCAGCATATTTCAAGCAAATGTTAATACGATTAAGTGCTTTTCTTGCCGTATCTGCTTTTTCATGCCAAAGGGGTGAGAGAACATTGCGAATGATATTTGCTGTTAATTGTTCTATAGGCAAATTCCCTATGTGTGGGATAACATGTAACTCCAGCGGAGAAAACCAACGCCCATTTTTGCCTTCATTTTTTAACTCAGCTTTTTTACTTTCAAAAGCTGCCTGCGCAATTTCTTTAAACATATTGCTTTGCTGTTTTAAAATAGTTTGTTCTCGAAAGACAATAGGATCATTGCCTTCTTTCAGAATATCACTATAGTATCTTACAAGTTCTCGTGCTTCTTTTAAAGAAAGTCTTGCGACTGGACCGAGCCCCATTTCACGGCGTTTGTTGTGGTATGTATAACGAAAGAACCAAGAGCGCGTATTGTCTTTTCGAACATTCAACCACAGCCCCGCCCCATCACAATATTTCCCTTGAGGAGATGCCTTTACGAATGCTGCTGATAACTTATGAATCGCCCTCACTTAATTCACCTTCTCGTCCACCTTTTTTGGTCCACCTTAATTTTTTGATTTGAGATTTTTTCTTTCATTCTTAATTTTTTTATTGGAACATAAAAAACTATACATATCAATACGCTCTTACACATATTTATATAAGTTGAATCTTGTTGATAAGCCCCAGTCTGCCTGGCATGCGGCACCACTTTTTGCTTTTAAAAAACGAAGTTTAAAATCGTGACGCAATTTCTCAAACCTGCTTCAACAGATATTTTAAAAACTGTCCTTAAACATATTATATAATGTTGAAAGCATGATACCATTAAATTATCTGTATATAAGCTGTTTTTATTCATAAATGAAAGCCATAAGAATCATACAATTTCGTTTTTATCAAATAGTTATGATCATTCCAAATAAAGTTTATTTTCTCACCTGCTTTACTTCTTGTATCAAACTTTCTCTGTCTTATATCTTAAAATGATAGCAATTGTAATATACGTGAGGTGATTTACAGACATGGAATATATTTTCTTTAAAGGCAAAGGCGCTAAAAAATGGTCCATTTGAAATGATCTTAGAAATCCTGAAGTTTTTTAACGCAATAACTTTTTGTGACATTTTCTTATTAAGAAATCATGTTCCATTACTCATTATGATGACTTCTTGCGATTAACTACTTTTTGTTTATACGATATTATTAACCACTTATCAGAAATTTACAAATTTAAGCTACTCAAATTGTATCTGTATCTTTAGAAGTGTGAAAAAATCATCTTCATTACTGGATAATCTAAAAAGAGATATTTTACCCTTTGTGGAAGAATGAATATTATTAGCCGTTATTTCTCGAGAGCATGCACATCTTGCTGTAAAATTTGGCTTTCTTCAGGTCTGTCACGGTAAGGCTGGACCACTTCAAAAGACGTCATAAGGAGATGAGGTGTTCATTTACTATCTACGATGCAAAATGGGGGCTGAACAAATTCTGCAAACAATAGAATTTCAGTGTATCTTTAAGAATAATCACATTTATCAAGTAGAGTAAATGCCTCATTTTACACCTTTTCGAAAAAAGGTTATTTTTCATAAAAAACACAACCTGTTGTTTTAAAAGAGATTCAAGATCTTGAATTTTTAACTAACCCTCATTGAGGAATGTTGGTGCGACGAGGTTTCTTTGAAATTACAACTTTTGATGCTGCCAAAATTCGCAAAGCGATGAGGATTTATGAAGGCTGATAGTCTAACTGTTTTGGTTATTTTCAAGTAGTTAAAGAATATTGATTTAAACTAACTGAACATCTTTGCTGCATTAAAGCATGCTCTAGAATAGTAGATTGGTATAAACTCATCTTTTGTCATGACACTGCTATTTAAAACTGGACTGCAAGAAAAGCACATATTTTAAATTTAAGAATCTCTTTCAGCTTGAATATTTATGTGTTTCATCACTAAAATGGGAATTCTTGTAAAATATAAAGGGGATTGTCATGTTTAAATGGACATATCGTGAAGAAGTTAATACAGAAGCAAGTGCTGAACAAATTTGGGCTATGTGGGGAGATGTAGCAACTTGGCCGTGCTGGGATCACGAATTGGAGTGGGTAGAACTCTCTGGTGCTTTCATAGAAGGTGCTACAGGGCGAATGAAACCTAAAAAAGGGCCGAAAGTAACTTTCACACTCGATAAAGTTATTAAAAATGTTTGTTTTTCTGACTGTGCTAAACTTCCTTTTACGCGCATGCATTTTGATCATGAGTATATTATTTCAACGGATTCAGGTTCTGCAAAAAACAAAATTCGCCATACGGTAACGATATCTGGCTTATTTGCTCCCTTCTTTGGAAGGATTATTGGCACAAAAATTAAGCAACACCTCCGCTCTGCAATGACTGAAATGAGCAAGCGTGCTCTTACTGGAGATAAAACTATTTCATAGTTATACCTCATTTATGAAAAACATCAATATTATTGCAAACAGAAATAGTATAGATGTTATAGCCTACGTGAGAATTAAATCTTTGAACTATCGATTATTTTACGAGCCAATCATTCATAGAGCATTTTGGGATTATTTATTTAAACCTTATTATTGTGTAAGATCACTTCTATACAAAAATTTTGATAAAAACTATTTCATTTTATTTTACCACAAAAAGGCTTATGAAATGTCTCTTTCGTTGAAAAATAAGAAAGTTGTTATTGTTATTCATTGGAATTTTTAAAAGCCAATAATGCCTTCTTTGCTAGGCTCTTTTAGAGAGTGCAATTAGAAAAATTACAAAATAAATAAGCTAATATCTACTCTATAAAAATTAGCTTAACTTCATTGGATAGATATATCATTTCAAACAATGATTGATGTTCTTATGCGCAAATATATTATCTTTACTGATAAACAACCCTATATCTACTAAATAAGCTTATAACATACTATTTTTCTAGAATTAATTGAAACGACATTGTGAATTTTTAACTAAATTGGAGAATATATATAAAGGAAATTAATCAAGCTTTTTATATTTAATAACATCCTAACTGATTAATTATGACATATAAGGAAAGCACAATACTATCATTTATATATATATCTGGTAATAGAGAATGTCATGATGATAACTTATTTTCGGTAAATATGAAATAAGGTCTATGCTGACATTATCTATAGCAAAAAAATAATGACTGCTGTTCTTGATAAAATCATGACGAGTGAAATTATCTTTTACACTTCTTCTATGGTTTGTGTTACATTTACAAGATTATTGTGTTCATGATGAGAAAACTCATAAATGTTGAAGTATTATAGGTATATTTCCTTACGTTTGCATGAAATTTTAAGAATGCTATAGAAGAGATAATTACAAATTGATTTAATACTTCATGGCAAAAGAATCCGTAATTTGGAACATCTACCCATTATTGGAACGCTTAAAAATTGGAATTAAGCCAAGCACTATTGCATAGTTTTTATGGGTTTAATGATAAGCAATGACATACAGTAGATTTAGAATAATTAAACCTAGAAAATGATAATATATTGCACCTTTTTGAAAAGACGCTAAAAAGGAAGCTGCTCAATTCATTGAAAAAAGAAATGCCTTCATGATGCATATTTTTTATTGATGCATATATTAGGAGTCATACTTTTTATAAATTTGCCAAATTGCTTACCCATGTGAATGATTAATATTTAAGGGAGTTCATGATGACTGACAAAAACCAGATTGATAAAGCTGCTTCATTGGTTGAATCGGCAAAACGTTCTGGGGCAGATGCTGCTGATGCCATTATTGTTCGTACACATTCTGCCAGTGTATCGGTTCGCTTTGGAAAAGTCGAATCGACAGAAGCTGCAGAAAGTAATGATTTTACATTAAGGGTTTTTGTCGGGAAAAAAGTGGCAAGTGTTTCTGCTAATTTAGCAGCTTATCCGCAAGAACTTGCAGAACGAGCTGTTGCGATGGCAAAAGCTTCTCCTGACAGTTTGTTCGAAGGTTTGGCTGATAAAGAATCTTTGGTTACACATCCAAAAGATCTTGATCTTTTGGATGGTTTTGTCCCGAACAGTCATTTTCTAACAGAAGATGCTTTAAAAATAGAAGCCGCAGCCCTTGATGTGCAAGGGGTGAGCAATTCTGGTGGAGCGGCAACAACTTATGGTCATAGTGGATTTGTTCTTGTAACCAGTGATGGTTTTTGTGGTGCCTATCAATCAAGTGGTTTTTCACGCTCTTGTAGTGCCGTTGCTGGTGAGGGCACTGCCATGGAACGGGATTATGATTATACAACTGCTTTGCATTTTTCTGATCTAGAAGCAGCAGAAACTGTGGGAAGAAATGCAGGTATTGGAGCTGTTCGACGTTTGGGGGCAGTCCGTGCTGCAACAGGAACTGTAGATGTCATTTTTGATCCGCGTACAGCTCGTGGCATTGCTGGACATATTGCATCTATGGTCAATGGAGCATCTGTGGCCCGTAAAACAAGTCTTTTACAAAATCTCTTAGGCAAAGCGGTGATGAAACCAAATGTTAATGTCACAGATCAACCTTTACGACTACGTGGCAATGCTTCTCGCCCTTTTGATGGAGAGGGAATAGAGGGACAAACATTAAATATCATTGAAAATGGTATTTTAAAAAACTGGCTTCTTTCATCATCTGCAGCGCGGGAATTGGGCCTTAAAACCAATGGTCGTGGTATACGTTCAGCATCGTCTGTCCAGCCATCCAGTACCAATTTTGCTATTGAACCAGGGATCATATCACCTCACGATATGATAAAAAGTTTGCAGAGTGGATTTTATGTCACAGAATTATTCGGGCATGGTATTGATTTTGTTACCGGACAATATAGCCGTGGTGCATCTGGTTTTTGGATAGAAAATGGTGAAATTGCTTATCCCGTAAGCGAAGTAACGTTAGGTTCCAATTTACTCCATATGTTAGCGCATTTAACACCTGCAAACGATATCGATCGGCGTTATGGTACAGCAGCTCCAACATTGTTGATTGAAGGAATGGCACTTGCAGGAAAATAACACGCATCATTCTTCTGACTTAAATCTCTTGCTTGATGTTTGTCGAGAGGCAGGAGATTTAGCAATGAGGTATTTTGGATGTTCCTTGAATGTTTGGATTAAAGAAGGAAATTCACCTGTTAGCGAAGCAGATTTTGCTGTTGATCACTTTTTGAAAGAAAGACTTCTTAGAGAGCGTCCCAATTATGGATGGATTTCAGAAGAAACAAAAGATGATCGAGAACAAAAAATTTATGAGCGTTATTTTGTAGTTGACCCTATTGATGGAACGCGTGGTTTTCTTTCAGGCAGCACCTATTGGTGTATTTCAATTGCTATTATTGAGAACGGGCGCCCTATCGTAGGTGTCTTGCAATGCCCAGCCAGAAGAGATGTTTATGCTGCTGTTACTGGTGGAGGTGCAACATTAAATGCTACAGAACTCCCTCTTTTAGCATCTCAGATTGATAGAAAGTATAAAGTCTCACTTGATAAATCACTCGTACAAAAATTTCCGGATGATTTTTGCAATAAAGTTAATTTTTATCGCCATATTCCCTCCCTTGCCTATCGTATTGTTCTTGTCGCTCAAAATGAAATTGATATCGTGTTAGTTCGTCCGAACTGTCATGCATGGGATATTGCCGCGGCCGATCTCATTTTACAGGAATGCGGGGGATGTTTTTTATCTCTTGATACACCTCTTATCTCTTATGGAATTGAACCTCATCAATACGGGATTTTAATTGCTGGTAAAAATAATTGCTGTCAAGATATGATAGATATTGTTCGTCAAGCAAAGTTAGTTTAATCACATAAAAAAATCACTAAAATTTCTTGATGATATGGAGGCACATATGACTGAAGCCACTGAGAAAAAACAATGTTTGCATCTAGTATTTGGTGGAGAGTTGAAAAATCTTAACAATAACCAATTCAAAAATATTAACGATTTAGACGTTGTTGGTATTTTTCCTGATTATCAATCCGCTCGAGAAGCATGGCAAGCAAAAGCACAAAGCAGTGTAGACAACGCATTACAACGTTATTACATTGTAGATTTGCAGCGCCTTCTTGATACTGAAATGTGAAATTCTTTCTCCATATTTGTAAAGGTAGTGTAAAAACACTTTGTGCTTATATGGAGATAATACTTTGATTTATAATGATCAATTATCGATATTTATTATTAAAGAAGTCCCCTGAATATCATAAGATACTTTTATTTCAATCTGTTTATGTAAAATCAATCAAAACCATTCGCTTACACCTAACTAGCAGGATGAGCATGTGGATATAAAGCGTTTCAGATGAGGAATAAATACTTATTATGAGCACTCTCAAATGCAATAGCTACCGCAATATATGAATATGAGAGTTCTTCATGTTTAAAATGTGCTTTTAAGTCTGAAAAAATATTATAATTGTGGATATAAAGCGTATAAAATGAGAAAAATGATTATTTTGTTAGCCAAATTACTCACCTACTCTATCATACTTCATATGCATGCATTTTCATAGAAAAAGATTCTTGAAAAACATGACAGAGAATTGCATTTCTACGTTTCAAATTGTTCTCATAATTGAAGTGTTTTTTGTTGCCTAAAATATGAGGAATATTTCACTCATGCGGTAGAAGAAAAGTCAATGTAATGAACAGGGGATAATGAATCATTTAATAGAAAAAGTTTACAGATGTCTCTAAACAGATAATATAGGGTGGTTTTAATAATGGAATTAAAGGCACAAGCAGCTTTTTTAATCTATCGGATGATTGGCTTTTGCTTACGTCCTGTTGTACCTTTTTATTTGTTTCTTCGTACTGTCCGTGGAAAAGAAGAGCGAGGACGCCAAAAAGAACGTTTGGGGAAAAGCCATAAAGCCCGACCTAAAAGCCCTCTCATTTGGTTGCATGCGGCTAGTGTTGGAGAAACATTAGCTCTTGTCCCACTCATTAATTATATTTTATCATTGGAAATCAATGTGTTATTAACAACTGGTACGGTAACATCTTCTTCTCTTGTAAAAAAGATGTTTGGTAATCGGTTAATTCATCAATATGCTCCTTTGGATTTAGATTTGGCAATGCGCCGTTTTATCAGCCATTGGAAACCAGATTTAGTATTGGTTTGTGAATCGGAAATTTGGCCTCTGCGTATTAAAGAACTTGCTAAAATGCATATTCCCCAGATTTTGGTTAATGCTCATATGTCTGAACGTTCTTTTAAAGCTTGGCAAAAACGCCCTGTTCTTGCCAAACATATCTTTAAGCACATTGATCTCGTTATTGGTCAAAACGAAAGAGATATCGCTTATTACCATACACTTGGGGTAAAATCTGTTGCGCTTTCTGGTAATCTTAAAGCTGATGTTTTACCCGTTGAAGATAAAGCATTGCTTACACATTACCTTAGTGCTATCGGTAATCGTCCGGTTTGGGCTGCACTTTCAACCCATGAGGAAGAAGAAGAAATCGCTTTTGAAGTTCATAGGATTCTTAAAGATTATTTACCAGATTTGTTGACAATCATTGTGCCTCGTCATCCTGACCGCTTAGAAGAGCTTATCAAAAAATGCAACAATAGGAATTTACGTTTTGTTCGTAGAAGTAGTAATGCTGTTCCAGAGGACAATACAGATATTTTGTGGGGTGATACAATAGGCGAAATGGGACTTTTCCTTCGCTTGTCAAAAGTGTCTTTTATTGGTAAGTCGTTATGCGGAAATGGTGGACACAACCCATTGGAATTGGCATTTTTCCATTCAGCTATTCTAACTGGACCTTATGTCTCAAATTTTCAAGAGATGTTTGAAAAATTCTTGACGCATGAAGCAGCATTTATGATTCAAGATACAGAACAGCTCGCTACTCAAGTGTATAAACTTTTAACAAATGAAGCATTACGAAAAGAAATGGTTGATAAAGCCTATGAAATTGCAACGGGTATGGCAGGTGCATTTGAACGTACATTAAAGTTTTTGGAACCATTTTTGCATCCCCTTGTCATACAAACTGGTTTGAGTCAACATCGGGGGCGCCATGAACATTAGTACACCACATTTTTGGTGGAAAAATAAAAGCTTTTTGCGTACTTTGTTAGCTCCGATTTCTTGGGGCTATGGTTATTTTTCACGTCGGCATATGGCAAAACAACCACCTATTATTGATCTTCCTGTTTTGTGTATTGGTAATTTTACCTGTGGTGGTGCTGGAAAAACACCCGTTGTTATTGCCTTTGCCCAAGTAGCTAAAGAACTTGGTTTCGTACCTGGTATTGTATCGCGTGGTTATGGTGGAACTATTAAGAAAGTACATCTTGTAAATAAAAAATATGATTATGCGCGCGATGTTGGAGATGAAGCTCTTTTACTTGCACAGCATGCTTTTGTTGCCATATCAGCTGATCGTTATGCGGCAGCAAAGCGGCTTAAACAAGAAGGATGTGATTTGATTTTAATGGATGATGGATTTCAAAGCCGCCGTCTTTATATGGATTATGCATTGCTTGTTGTAGATTCAATGCGGGGCTTTGGTAATGGAGCTGTTTTTCCAGCAGGACCTTTGCGTGCACCATTAAAAACACAGCTTTCTTTGACAGACAGTGTTTTATTGATTGGTCATTCAGATATACATAATAAGGCTGCTTTTCTTATCACACGCACAGGAAAACCTTTGCATCATGCACACCTTAAATCTTTAGCCTCTGATAAAGTTGCAGGGAAGTCATTTTTGGCATTTGCAGGAATCGGTAATCCAAATAAATTTTTCAAATCTATAAAAGAACTATTTGGTCATGTGGTGCATTCTTATTCTTATCCAGACCACTATTTTTTTACTGATACAGATTTAAAAAATCTTGCACAAACAGCTAAAAGTCAAAACTTATGGCTGGCAACGACTGCTAAAGATTATGCGCGTATACAAACAAGCAATGTACAAAAAGATTTAAAAAATCTTATTGTATTTGATACCAAAGTTGATTTTGCTCAAAAAGACTTTTGTCGTATGCTCTTGGAAGAGGTCGTAAGCCGTTTTAGAGAGCGTGAAATTCTCCTTTAAAGAATTAAGTTTATAGTTTTCAATTGATTATTTTTTCTGATCTTTTAATAGTTGGCTAAGATACGGATTGCATTCAAGCTCACGATTATAAGAAATTTCACAACTCGCATATGCTTCTTGGCGGTGATGATTCCAATATTTTAAATCGTCTATTGGTATTTTTTGTCCACTGACGGCACAAAGAGTATAGGTTCCATATTCTATGACTTTATATCCATTATTGGTGTAATGAATTTTTGCTTCGCGTTCATTACTGGAAAACATTTTTGTATTCCCTTTCTATCTTTATGAGAGATTCTGCACGCAAAGTGCCATAATATGCTTTATAAAGTCGAGAGTGAATCGCAAAAATATTTTTCTCCAAAGCGACAAGTCATAATTTATTTTCTGCCAAAAAGACGCTCTATATCAGCCAACTTAAGCTCAATATAAGTAGGACGACCGTGATTACACGTTCCTGTATGTGGTGTTGCTTCTATTTGTCGTAACAATGCATTCATTTCTTCTGGGCGCAAAAGACGTCCTGATCGTATTGAACCATGACAAGCCATTGTTGCTGCAATATAATCAAGCATTGCTTTTAAATTATCTGTCGTATCATATTCCGCGGCTTCATCTGCAAGATCTTTAATAAGAGCTTGTACATCAATTTCTCCTAACATAGAGGGTGTTTCACGTACAACAATTGCACCAGGTCCAAATGGTTCTATTCCCAAACCAAATTTCTGCAAAGCATCTTTGTGCGTTAAAAGGCACGTTGCATCTTCTTCAGAAAGTTCTACAATTTCAGGGATGAGCAATAATTGTGAAGGAAGCGGTTTGGAATAAAGAGCATTTTTGAGTGCTTCATAAACCAATCGTTCATGAGCTGCATGCTGGTCGACAATAACCAAACTATCTTGAGTTTGAGAAATAATATAATTTTTATGAATTTGTGCTCTAGCAGCTCCTAAGGGATAAGATAATTCTTCTGCTGAAGGTGCAATGCTTGAGATGTAAGCATCACCGCTTGGTATATCTAAGCCCTCCATAAGAGGAGATATATCTTCTTTTAAACCAAAAGAACTGTTCATATCTAATGGTTCGTGCACCATTGATACCGGTGATAAATGGTGAAGCTGTGGCCTATAAGAAGAAGGTTTATGTGTATTTTGAAAAGTTTTCAATGGTTGTTGTGTTTGAAATGCACTCAATAGTGCTTCAGAACGCGTTGAAGTAGAACGAATCCCCGTTTGATGCAATGCTTCACGAATTGCTCCAACGATTAAACCACGAATGAATCCTGAATCACGGAAGCGTACATCTGCTTTGGCTGGGTGAACGTTAACATCTACATCAGCGGGGGGAAGATCAATAAAAAGAATGCATACAGGATAACGATCCCTCGTCATAACATCAGCATAAGCTCCTCGAATTGCTCCAAAAAGAAATTTATCGCGTACCGGACGCCCATTAACATAAGCAAATTGATGAAGGCTATTACTACGACTAAAAGAGGGCAAACAAGCAAAGCCAGTTAAACGGACTGACTCGCGTTCTGCATTGAGGGCAATACTGTTAGGAGCAAATTCCGTACCCATAATTTGGGTAATACGTTGCAACCGCCCTTGGATATCATTTTCTGTAGCAGGAAGTTCGAGAGGAGTTCTGTCTGAGCCTGAAAGAGAAAAACGGATATGCGGAAATGCAATGGCAATTCGCTTAACCATATCGGTAATAGCATTCGTTTCAGCACGATCAGTTTTCATAAATTTGAGCCGTGCTGGCGTCACAAAAAAAAGATCACGTACTTCAACAATCGTTCCAAGATTTGCAGCTACCGGCTTTGGTCCAACAATTTTTCCTGCCGTGACAATAATTTCAGCAGCATTATCAGCATCTTTTGTTCGTGAAATAAGTCTCAGTTTAGCAACAGAACCTATAGAAGGTAAGGCTTCTCCTCTAAAGCCTAGAAAGCAAATATTATTTACATCATTGGTAATTTTCGAGGTACAATGGCGAGAAACGGCTAATGTTAACTGATCTGCAGGAATACCCCAGCCGTTATCACTCACCTTTATAAAGTTTTTCCCACCATTTGCAGTAACAATTTCAATGCGTGTTGCTCCCGCATCAATAGCATTTTCAACAAGTTCTTTGATAACATTTGCCGGCCGCTCAATAACTTCACCGGCCGCAATTTGATTAATAATATTTTCGCTGAGATGGCGTATAATCATCATAAATTCTAACAAAACTCTTATGGATTCTAGGGAAGCCTCGCGTTATGATAGCATCATTTGTGCAACATTCAAGAATGAGAATATATGAGAGGTATTATTCTCAAAACAACTTATTTACTTTTAAAGAGTAGAGTATTGTATCAAATGCTGTTTCATTGTTTGTGGCATTCTATGATTAACTATAGCAGCAAATTGATTGGCAAAATGAGAAGCAAATCATCGTTATTTCCCTAAAACATCTTGCACTCACCAGCCATCTGAGTCAAAAGAAGATGGCGTAAAAATGGAAGGCAAAATATATGGCGCGTGTAAGTGGTATTTTGGCAGATAACGATATACAAGCTTTAATTGATAATAATGCTCTCAAAACTCTTTTGCCATTTGATACAACCCAAATACAACCCGCAAGTCTTGATCTTCGTTTAGGAACCAAAGCCTATCGTATCCGTGCCTCCTTTATGCCGGGAACTCATGTAAAAGTCTTAGATAAACTTGAACGATTAAAGTTGCACGAATTTGATTTGCAAAACGGAGCAGTTTTAGAAACAGGTTGTGTTTATATTGTTCCTCTTTTGGAAAGTTTGGCTTTACCAAAAATTTTATCAGCAATTACTAATCCTAAAAGTTCTACCGGACGATTAGATATTTTTACCCGTGTGATTACCGACAATGCTCAAGAATTTGATAAGATTTGTGCTGGTTATCATGGTCCACTTTATCTTGAAATTAGTCCACGCACATTCCCAATTTTAGTGCGTACCGGTTCGCGTTTATCGCAAATTCGGTTTCGCAAAGGGCACAGTTGTTTAAATGAAATTGAGCTTCATACTTTGCATAGGCAAGAAACACTTATATCAGATGATTTACCTAATATTAATGCGAGTGGTATTGGGCTTTCTATTAATTTGGAAGGGGATGAAAATGGGCTTGTGGGTTACCGTGGCAAACGCCATACAAGTGTTATTGATATCGATAAACGTGCTGTTGCGGACATTTTAGATTTTTGGGAACCACTTTTTGACCGTGGACAAAAGGAACTGATTCTTGATCCTGATGAATTTTATATTTTAGTTTCGCGAGAAACTGTCCATGTTCCTCCACTTTATGCAGCTGAAATGACGCCTTTTGATCCCTTAGTTGGTGAATTTAGGGTGCATTATGCAGGCTTTTTTGATCCAGGATTTGGACAGATAGAAACTGGTGGAAAAGGAGCAAAAGCAGTTTTGGAAGTTCGTAGCCACGAAGTTCCATTTATTTTGGAGCACGGACAAATTATTGGCCGTTTAGTGTATGAACATATGCTTAACCGACCATCAACACTTTATGGGCATGAAGTTGGATCACATTATCAAGCACAGGGATTAAAATTGTCTAAGCATTTTAAATGACCTGAAAACACAAATTTTGATAAAATATTTGCAAAAATTCTATTAAAATAAAGGAAGAGTTTCAGTTTTCCGGACATTATATGCTCTTACTTTGTGCGTTCCTCTAACTGAATGTGCAAAGTCTGTTACCACTACTGGCTTTTTTATAATTTTTTTAAATATCATACATTTTGTTCTCTATAAAATGTCATTAAGAATAAAAGTATAAGTTTTAGCTAGTAGAATAGTAATAAATTTTTCCAATGGTGCACTCTTCGTAATTTTTTGAAATGTATCTCATATTTTGTGCAAAGATAACTTTGATAAAACTTTTATGAGTTATATTCTTTGCCTATAATCAAGCTATATTATAAGTAGAAAATATTTTAAGAAAAATAAGATTTTTTCTTTACATATATTCATATTTAAAAATCTTTAAAGTGCCTTAAATTAATCAAGAAATTTATGTTTTGAAAAATTTTAAGGCGCAAAACAGCTAGCGTTATTAAATACGCTTGTAGAAAATCATTTATAACTTCCTCTGAGACATTCTATTAGTGTATTTTTTATCTTTGGAAGAAGAATTTTTTTGATATATACTCAATATGATTTGCATGAACTGCATGTGAAATATTTTTATAAGAGAAATATTACTTTAAAATGAAAATAAATGACTAAAACGATATTTCTGGGAGGTTATTGATGAAAACTTATTACCATCAGATTCTTCATCTAGAAAGCAATAATAAAATATTGTTGTTATCAATATGTTTTTTTTAGTTGCAATCTTAATTTCCTACCTCTACTGAGTGGAACATTAGGTAGAACGTCTCATTTGAGGCGTGTGGGCTTGTTCTTATTCGTTTTAGAGTGTTTTCGCTTTTCATTCAAAAACAGTGGTGCACTTCATGATTATTTCCTCAACCGTTGATTACCGCCAAGCAGCCAAACGCCGCCTTCCCCCTTTCCTTTTTCACTATATTGATGGTGGAGCTTATGCTGAGGAAACAATGCGACGTAATTGTACAGACCTTCAAATGCTTGCACTACGTCAAAGAGTCCTAAAGCAGATTGATAAAGTTGATCTTTCATTGAGGCTTTTTGATCAAACACTTCATTTTCCAATTATACTTGCACCTGTTGGACTAACTGGCATGTATGCACGTCGTGGTGAAGTACAAGCGGCACGTGCTGCCGTTGCAAAAGGCATTCCTTTCACCTTATCTTCAGTTTCAGTGTGTCCCATTGTAGAAGTACAAAAAGCAATTGGAAATGCCTTTTGGTTTCAACTTTATGTTCTCAAAGATCGCGGATTCATGCGTGATGCATTAGAACGGGCTTGGGCATCTGGTGTACGCACTTTGGTTTTTACAGTCGATATGCCAGTTCCTGGTGCACGTTATCGTGATGCGCATTCGGGAATGTCTGGACCTTATGCCAAGTTACGCCGCATTTTACAAGCTTTTACCCATCCTCATTGGGCTTGGAATGTTGGTGTTATGGGACGACCACATGATCTTGGAAATATTTCCACCTATTTGCATAAGAAGATTGCATTGGACGATTATGTTGGTTGGCTTGGAGCAAATTTTGATCCCTCAATTGGTTGGCGTGATCTACAATGGATTCGAGACTTTTGGCAGGGAAAAATGATTTTAAAAGGTATTCTTGATCCTGAAGATGCACGAGAAGCAGTACAATTTGGTGCTGATGGTATTGTTGTTTCCAATCATGGAGGACGTCAACTTGATGGTGTCTTATCCACAGCACGGGCGTTGCCAATAATCGCCGAATCTGTAAAGGGAGATTTGACTATTTTAGCAGATTCTGGTGTGCGTTCTGGTCTTGATGTTGTGCGTATGATAGCACAAGGTGCGGATGCTGTTATGATTGGTCGTGCTTTTGTTTATGCGCTTGCAGCAGCGGGTGAGAACGGTGTTACTCATCTACTGGATCTTTTCGCCAATGAAATGCGTGTTGCTATGACATTGACCGGCGCTCACACGATCAAAGATATTACACGTGAAAGCTTAGTGAATACAGATGTTTTTAAGCAATAAAAGAAATATTCTATATGGCTTAAAAAAATCCTTTTTATAGAAAAAGCTATCTGTATATTCCATAAACATGTTAACAGCTAACATTAGAGCGAATAGTCCAAAATTCTCTTCCATAAAATAACAGAAAATACCTCCTAACTACGATAATAGTAGAGACAAAATCTTAATAATAATGAACGCAGAAAAAACACAAATAACACTGCATCCATTTTTATTTATTTTGTTGAAACTCCTTTTAAGGATAAAAAGGAATAAGCGCTGCTATTAAAGGCAAAACAACTGTTGATGTAGAAAAAACATCTATCAAGAATGCTATGAGCATTTTTACGCCTACTTATAAAAACATTTACAATATAATATACTCATTAATTAATTTTACATACTGTATTAAAAAATCGATCAGATTTTATCATATCTACAGTGTTTCTATGGAATTTATTGAATAGTATATTCTATGAATATGATAGGGCTTTGGTGAAATACATTTTTAGGCAATAAAAAAGTGCAATTTAATATGTTTATTTGTCTCATTTTTTTCACATTCTTAATGAATTATTGTTTTAAGATGGAGAATATATGAGCAAGAAGTTTCATGTTTTGTGTATATTATATCATTGCTAATATCTTTTTCATTATACCATCTCGACTGATTCCATAATGTGCTAAAATGTCTGATTGGCTTCCATTACAGATTGGTTCATCTGGTATTCCTAATGATATAAATTTACAGGCAATGTTCTGTTCCATGAGTAATCTCGCAACCGCTTCTCCAAGCCCTCCATTTATGCTATGTTCTTCACAAACAATGACAGAGCGGTGAGATTTGCATAGTTCGAGCACAGACGCATTATCCAAAGGCCGAATTGTTGGTACACTGACAACTGTTGGTATAATTTCATATTTTTGAAGTTCTTCAGCTACATTAAGACAAATCTGAACGGTTTCACCAGTAGCAAGTAAGAGAATATCTTTTCCCTTTTTTATAACAGAAGCTTTATTGATATCAAGTTTTGCGGCATCTTTATGAATATTTGTCACAGCATTCTTTCCTAAACGTATATAAGCAGGCATCGAATTATTTAGTGCCGAGAGAATTGCAGCTTCTGTTTCTTTATTATCCGCAGGAACCATAATGTGTATGTTGGGAATGGCACGAAGCGAAGCAAAATCGGCAATAGCATGATGGGTTGCCCCAAGTGGCCCATAGCTAATACCAGCACTAATACCAATTAATCGAACAGGATTTTCACAATAAGCGACATCTACCTTATTTGTTCAAGGGCACGCGTTGTCAAAAAACAAGCCTGCGAAACAACAAAAGGCTTTTTGCCACATGAAGCAAGACCAGTAGCACCACCTACTAAATTTTGTTCAGCAATTCCAACTTCTATAATACGCTCTGGATAGAGCTTTGCAAATTGATCAATCTTTCCAGATAAGCGTGAATCAGCCATTAAAACAACAATATCTTTATCAAATTTTGCTGTTTTTATAAGAGCCTTATTTAAAATATCGAGGTTTGAAAATTTCACGGCATTTTGTGTTTTTTGATGAAGATGATCCACACTCATACTCCCATTAATTGAATTTTTATCTCAATTTCCTCGACAGCAAGATTATATTTCTCATCTGTTGGAACTTTATGGTTCCAGATTATGTCATTTTCCATGATAGAAATTCCACTTCCCTTTATGGTATTCATAATGATTGCTGTTGGCTTATTTTTATGAAATGGAGGTGATCTTAATGATGTTTTCAGTTGGATCATATCCTGACCATCAATTTCTACAACATGCCAGCCAAAACTTGTAAATTTATCTGCTAAGGGCTCTGTTTTCATTAAGAGATCCGTTGTATCTGTAATCTGCAACCGATTTCTATCAACAACGGCGATGAGATTTCTCAGTTTATAATGTGCTGAAAAAAGTGCTGCTTCCCAAACGGAACCCTCTGTCATTTCGCCATCACCAAGAAGCACAAAAACACGATAAGATTGAGAATTAAGCAGTCCAGAGAGAGCCATCCCTGCGCCAAGAGATAGGCCATGCCCAAGAGAACCTGTGCTTTGTTCTATACTAGGGACTTTTTTAGTGACATGACCAATAAAATCCGAACCAAAGCCTAAATAAGTATCAAGAAGTTGAGGATCAAAATACCCCATTTCTGATAATACAATATACAACGCTTCAACGACGTGTCCCTTACTTTGGATATATCGATCTCGATTGGGATCATGGATACGCTTTGGATCTATTTGAAGAATATATTGTATAAGATATAGATAAAATCAATACAGGAAAGGCTCCCAGCTGTGTGACCAGATTTTGCTTTTCTAATAAGATCAAGTATTTTAAGACGTAAACGGAGAGCATAAACTACATCGTAATTACCTGCTTTATTGGTTGCATAAGCCATATCATCTTCCCCCCTAAAAGATTTATAAAAACCATCTTAAATTACAGTTTTATAGACTACTTACTCATTATTTTAAACGTGTAAGATCATTATCACATGATAAAGCGGATATTGAATCTAATAAAATTTATGCAGAGATAAAAAACATAGAAAATTATTAAAACATCGATCTTTAAAATTGCATCTTGATATCATGTTATCAAGAGTTTTTTTTATGTGAAAATTATGCATTTCTTCTTACTGTTGTTTAGCGCGCTCTTTCATGGAGTTACGCCCCTGTGATGCAAAACAGAATGCCACAAAATGCTATTGTCTTACCAAGACATACGCCTTTTCAATATTTCTCAATGCACTAAAACTCATTTCGCAATAAGCCCATGAATGATACAAGGAAAAGCCTTTGTGTATCATGATCTTTATACTTACGAAGATGCGATCACCATCACGCTTCGTTGCTATCCCAAATGTTGCAACAACTCTGAGCACCTGAAAGCGTTGATAAAAGATTACTTATTATGTTAAATCAATATGCTATTAAAATATGCAACAACAAAGAGTTATGATACTTCCTCTTTATATTGCGTGCCTGAAATTAAAATCTTGTATTAGTCAAACCATTTATACCGTGTTCTCTATCTTTAGCTGTATCGTATAAAAAAATATATCTCATTCTATATGGAGGATAAAAAAGGGAAATATAAAAGCTTTCGCATCTCTTGATCAATGCAACAGCCACTGCTCACTGAAATAGCGATTATTCCATAAAAAGTATGCAGAATCATTTTTCTCACTCCCTCAGATAAAAGTGAAAACTTCCCCAAACTTAAAACTATGATCGTAGTTTATAAAGGCGTATTGCTGTCTCACCATAAAAACGCTCATCATCGAGATAAAAAGTCTCAGGTAAATGAATCATTGCATCTTTTTCTTCTTCAAGCACAAAGAATGTATGTGCTTTTGCCCAACCTCCTTGCAATACCTCCACAAAAGCACGCTCACCTAAACAATGACCATAAGGAGGATCCGCAAAAACGACATCAAATGGAAGCATCGTACCAATATTGCCAAGTTTAGTTGCATCACGACGCAAGATGCGTCCTGTTGCTTGCAATTCAAAAGTTTCAATATTTTTCTGTATGAGTGCACGCCCCTCAACGGAGTTTTCAACAAAAACAGCAGCTTTTGCACCACGCGATAGAGCCTCTATGCCCAAAGCGCCAGTGCCAGCAAAAAGATCTAGAACACGTTTGTTGGTCCAAAATTGCTCTTCTCGACTGGCAAGAATATTGAAAAGGCTTTCGCGCGTACGATCACTCGTTGGACGAATGGATTGTCCCACAGGGGTAAATAAAACACGTCCAGCAAATTTACCACCGATGATCCGCATGTGGCCCTCCAGATCTCTTCACTGTTTTTGCGTTCCCCCTATATGTTTTAGAATTCTTCATAGTATCAGAAAATGATTGAACCTTTTTCTTATTTTCAAACGAATGTTTATCATTATTGCCTTCCATAACCTTTTCTTTTTTCTTCAAAAAACGTTCTTTCTTGCCAACAACAGGCATCTCAGTAAAAGATTTTTTACTATATTTTTGATCAAAACGAGCATCCTTCTCTTTCTGCAACGAAACATCTGAAAGCTTTTCTTTCGATTTACGGAAAGGTCTTTGATCTGCTAAGCTGCTTTTATGTTCATGAGAAATCGTCTCACTATAAAAAGCTTTCTTACGTGCACTTTGTGGACGTGCCCCAGGGGCCATCCAAACATTAGAACGACGCGAACGAGGCAAAAAACGCTCTCCTTTTCCCTCCTCACTTTTATCCTTACGTATAAATTTTGCATCAGATTTTGTACCCAATCGTGATTGATTATGTTTTGTAGATCCGCCTTGTTGTCTGCGCTGTGTCTCTTTCCCACTTGAAAAAATCCAACCATCATTGGTATGAACAAGATCTCGATCGCTTCGTTTTTCTGTAACAACAGTAGAATTTGAAAAGGGTTTCAAAATAGGAGCATCAAAATTTGCATTGGCTTGCATAATTAAACGTTCCCCCAATTGCTCACGTAGCATCCGACCTTTTATCTCACGAACCCCCCCTTCTTCCAAATCAGAAAGCTGAAATGGGCCATAAGATATACGAATTAAACGATTAACCGATAATCCTAATGCACCAAAAACCTTCTTTATTTCACGATTTTTTCCTTCACGCAAAGCTACAGAAAGCCACATATTTGCCCCTTGTTCACGTTCAATTGATGCTTCAATCGAACCATAGAAAACACCATCAATGGCTATACCATTTTTAAGGTTATCAAGTACACTCTGTTTTACTCTTCCATGAGCACGAACCCTATATTTGCGCACCCACCCTGTTAAGGGCAACTCTAATACACGTGCTAGACCACCATCATTGGTTAATAGCAAAAGCCCTTCTGTATTAATGTCCAACCTTCCTACAGAAAGAACGCGAGGCATTCCTTTTGGCAAATTGCTAAATACTGTTGGCCTACCTTCAGGATCACGGTTCGTGGTGACAAGCCCCGCTGGCTTGTGGTAAAGCCATAACCGTGTTCGTTCTATAGGCGACAAAGGTTTGCCATCAACTTTAATAACATCAGAGCAAGCAACATTAAAAGCAGGTGTTGTCACAACTTTACCATTAACAACAACACGACCTGCAACAATCATCATTTCTGCATCACGACGCGAAGCAATACCCACACGCGCTAATCTTTTAGCAATCCGCTCACTCTCATTGTTTTCATTCATTTGTTCTTTATACCAACCTCTTCTAATATATTCAAAAAATCGTCACCCCGCACCATACTGCTTATCTTAACAAGGCTGAGTAACATAACCATTTACCATTTTCTATCCTCTAGCAGTAATAATGTACCCATTTCCTTACAAGTTGATTGAAACATTTTAAAAATAATACCACTTCTTTATAAAAACATTATACTCATTCATCTAGTACTCTTCTCTGTGGAGAATCTTGTTGCCCCTACACTTTATAAGAAAGCACCTTATGACTTTAACTCCTATGGAAATAGCCCTCTTAGAAGCACAATGGGCAAAGGAAAAAGAGGAAGTCCCTGTAGGTGCTGTTATCACACGCGGCAAAACAGTCATTGCACGCGCTGGTAATTACACCAAAGCCGCATATGATCCTACAGGACATGCAGAAATGCGTGTTATTCGTATGGCCTGTGAAATATTGCAAAACGAAAGACTTCCTGATTGCGACCTGTATGTAACCCTTGAACCTTGTGCAATGTGTGCCGCAGCCATTTCATTTGCACGCATACAGCGCCTTTACTACGCAACAAGCGATCCCAAAGGAGGCGCTATCGAACATGGTCCACGCTTTTATCAACAGTCAACCTGTCATCACAAACCAGAAATCTATTCTGGTTTTAAAGAAAAAGAAGCATCTCAATTGCTTAAAAACTTTTTTGCACAAAAACGGTGTTAAAAAATCCCTTTTCTCACCTCTAACACCTATCTCTTCACAAGACAAGAACTCTCTAAAAAGCTTAACAGCTCTTCTTTTTATCCAAACTCGTTTTCAGAGCATTTTGTTTAATATTCTTGCAATTCTTCGACTGTTATTTACCAACAGGTGCGATCTTTGCTGGTTGACGATAACTCAAAGGGGGCTCCGTGAGATAACGACGATATTGCGCACTTCCCACACGCGCTCTTTGACGACGTAAATACTCTTGCCGTTGTGCCGCTCTTAACTGTGAAGTATTTTCTGAATTAGTAGCACTGGTATACTCATTAACGGATAATTGTTTTTTGGGAAAAACAGCAACTTTGCCGTCAGAATGTTGCTTTGATGCTGCTGTATTTTGCTGTGGCACTGGCAGAACTAAGCGTGAACTAAACTTCGGTATCACAAGTTTTGGATGGGGTTTCATAACAAGCTGACTATTATCATTTGTCGGGGTTAATGAGGCAATATTAGCAACATCTTCGAAAAATTGTAACGAAACTGGTTTATCTGTCCCATAAGTAGGAGCGGATACACCGCACCCCGTTAGCATAAAACATATACCTAAAATGCCTGCCGGCAATATTTTGACTTCACGTTTTTTCATTGCTTATCCCATTTTCCTAAGTATATGGCTGATTGATCTTCCCGCACTTATTGGAGATCTGTTCCATATACAAACTTACCCCCCACCACGAAAAAACAACGAGTTTTTTTACTATCACAAAAGATCATACGCATCAATGACAGAGTTCATACTGTAATAATGCTCTTTATAAACCTCTGCATTTCATCCTTTTCATTAAAGTTTTAAATCCTTCCAAGCATCTGTAATTCCCGCAGTGCAGCTGCATCGCGAGCAGATACATCAGGATAAGCTGGATCACTCCCAACATCCTGTGTATAACGCCATGACCTAGCACATTTTTTCCCCTGCGCCTTTTCTGGATACACACCAACGCCTTCCACATCACTTAGAGTAAAAGCATCTGTAGGTGGTGTATCCTGCTTAATTGTTAGGGCGCTCGTGATACAAATTTCCGCCATATCTAAATTCTCTAATGCCTCCAGTAAAGTGGGGCTAGAAATAAAAACAATAGGAGCAGCTTCTAAAGACGAGCCAATACGCTTATCTGCCCGTTCAAGCTCTAAGGCACCCGTCACAACTTTACGGACTTGCTTAATTTTTTTCCAACGTTCAGCTAAAGATTCGTTTTGCCATTCCTCTCGCGCAGAGCGAAACTGTTCTAAGTGTACCGATTGTCTTTGTGGATAACGCTCTAACCAAGCTTCTTCCATGGTGAACGGCAACATTGGAGCTAGCCATATTACCATTCTCTCAAAAATCTCACGAACAACCTGTAAAGAAGCTTTCCGTTTTTTCGATGAAGGTGCATCACAATAAAGAGAATCTTTGCGTATATCAAAATAAAATGCCGATAACTCAATGATTGAAAAATCCAATAAGGCACGCATAATCTTTTTAAAATCAAACGCATCATAGGCTTGATTAATCAATTGATCGAGTTCAAAAAGCCGATGTAATATAAGTCTTTCAAGATCTGGTAGTGCACAATAAGGTATTTCTTCTCCTTCATCATGTGCTAAAGTTCCAAGCATCCAACGAATTGCATTGCGTAATTTACGATAGGAATCCACATTCGTTTGAAGAATTTTCTTGCCTAAACGCTGATCTTCCCAATAATCCGTTGTCATGACCCAGAGACGAAAAATATCAGCACCAGATGTTTTTATAATCTCTTGGGGAACCACCGTATTGCCTAAGGATTTAGACATTTTCTTGCCATTTTCATCCAAAGTAAAACCGTGTGTAACCACTGTCTTATAAGGAGAACAAGCCCGCGTACCACAGCTTTCTAAAAGAGAAGATTGGAACCACCCACGATGTTGATCGGATCCTTCAAAATAAACATCGGCAGGCCACTTTAAATCAGCTCGATCTTCTAATACAAAACTATGACTTGCTCCAGAATCAAACCAAACATCAAGAATATCATAAACCTGAAGCCAAGGTTCATGCGCACGATCACCTAAAAAACGTTCACGTGCTCCTTCAGCAAACCACGCATCTGCTCCTTCTGCTTTAAAAGCCTGTAAAATACGTTCATTTACATGCTGATCTTTTAGAACAACACCATCCTCATTGGCAAAAATACAAATCGGAACCCCCCAAGAGCGCTGCCGAGAAAGAACCCAATCAGGACGATCTGCTATCATAGAAGATAAACGGTTTTGACCGGAAGACGGAACAAAACGCGTCTTCGAAACAGCTTCTAAAGCACGACTGCGTAAAGTCGAGCCGTCTCCCAAATCTTTATCCATTGAAATAAACCATTGTGGTGTATTACGAAAAATGACCGGCTTTTTTGAACGCCAACTATGAGGATAGGAATGTTTTAAATGCCCCCGTGCAAACAGCCGATCTGCTTTTATAAGAGCGTTAATAACCTCTTTATTGGCATTACCCATTTTGCCATTATCATCAATAATGCGTGCTGCTCCTCCTTCACGATCCGGACCAAAACCAGGAACATCCTTGGTATAAAAACCAGCATCATCAACAGGAAATGGTATAGATGAATCAATACCCATCTGCTCTAAGAAAGGCTTATAAGCATTCCAAATTTCAAAGTCCTCACGCCCATGACTTGGTGCTGTATGAACAAAACCTGTACCAGCACTCTCGGTTACATGCGAACCATCAAGCAGCGCAATTTTATAATAATAACCTCCAGCAAAACCTTTCAGTGGATGAGAAAGAATAAGTGTTTTAAGCTCATCAGCAGAAACAACACGCAACTGCTTTAAAACAAGTTTTGCCTTTTCTGCACACCCCATAGCCAACGCATCAGCAAAGAGAAGTCTTTCTCCAGCCTGAGGACCAAAATCATTTTCTGCGCTTTCAACTTCGTACATACTATAAGAAATCTGCGAAGAATAACTCACCGCACGATTCCCCGGAATTGTCCATGGCGTCGTTGTCCAAATCACAACATGAGCACCATACAAATCGCTAGAAGCTGTTTCGAAAATAGGAAACTTAACCCATATAACCTCTGATTCATGATCGTGATATTCAATCTCTGCCTCTGCTAAAGCCGTACGCTCCACAACAGACCACATCACAGGTTTTGAACCACGGTAAATCTGATCTGACAGAGCAAACTTCATCAATTCATCAGCAATGCGTGCTTCTGCATGAAAAGCCATTGTGGTATAGGAAGTCTTAAAATCTCCTATAACGCCCAAACGTTTAAATTCTTCACTTTGAACAGTTACCCAATGTTGGGCAAATTCGCGACATTCTTGCCGAAATTCGTTAAGGGATACATCATCTTTATTTTTTCCCCCTGCTCGATATTTTTCTTCAATCTTCCATTCAATTGGAAGCCCATGACAATCCCAACCAGGAACATAATTTGCATTAAAACCACGCATTTGGAATGAACGAACAATCACATCCTTTAAAACTTTATTTAAAGCATGACCAATATGAATATGGCCATTTGCATAAGGAGGTCCGTCATGGAGAATATAAAGTGGACGATCTTTTGCTTGTTGGCGCAATTGCGCATAAAGCCCTATATCTTCCCAGCGTGCCATCAATTCAAGCTCTTTTTGCGGCAACCCTGCACGCATAGGAAAATTTGTTTGTGGTAAATAAAGCGTTTTTGAATAATCTATTGTTTCATTTTTCACAGTCATTGTGAAATATCCTTGTCCACTTTTACGAGTTTATTTGTGCATAATTTCCCTGAACCCTGCAATCTGGTTTTTAATCTATAGGGAAAGCCGAACTCATCATTCGTATCAAGCAGCGATCAAGAAGATATATCATCACACACGCTATGGGCTTTATCATGAAACTAGCAAAAAAAGAAAGCCAAAAATAATCTTCTCAAAAAATAAAGGCCCCACTCTTAGTGGAGCCTCTTAAAAATTTATGCTTAAAATAAATTAGAACTTATAAGCTACACCAACACGGAAATCATTGGTTGTGTATTTAATTTCAAGTTTTTCTTTTGCAAATTTCTTTTTACCAAAATCAGAATAACGATATTCCGCACGCAAAATAACATTGTCAAGCATTGCAAAGTCAAACCCACCACCAATGGTGTAACCAACCATCGTCTTGGTTTCATCAGCTAAGTTCTTAGAAGCAACAACTGTTCCATCTGCCTTCTTAACTGATACTGATAGAGTGTCTTGAAGTTGCGTATAAGCAACACCTCCAGCAACATAAGGCATAAAACGATCAGCAGCAAAACCGATACGTACCCGTGTGGCACCAGCCCAATTTTGCTTTAAAGTATGGCTTAAAGATCCAACAGGACCATTATCTCCAAGACCAAGTTCAGAAACCAATTCCTTTATTTGCTCTACACCATACACATTAGAAGCATTCTCGGCCCCTTGTGCACCTTGCACACTACGTCCAGCCGCACTCTGTACACCATGGGGATTAGTACCTCCAACATGCGGATGAGAGCTCATACTATGTGGATTTGCTCCAGAGCCATGTCCACTTCCGTGAGATGTACCATGTGGATGAGAACCATGTGCACCACTACCAGATGTACCATGAGAATAACCACGTCCATTTCCGCCTGCTCCATTAGCAGCATTTGCTTCTGATCCAGACGATCCTGACCTCGCCAGTAGCAATGGAGCTTTCGGTACGGTCGCTTCTTTTGCCGCTGATGATGCTGGTGCAGCTGCTGGTGCTGCCGCTGCTGCAGGTGCTGGCTTTGCAGGTGCTGGCTGTGCAGGTGCTGGCTGTGCAGGTGCTGGCTGTGCAGGTGCTGGCTTTGCTGCTGCTGGCTTTGCTGCTGCTGGCTGTGCTGCTGCTGGCTTTGCAGGTGCTGGCTGTGCTGCTGCTGGCTTTGCAGGTGCTGGCTGTGCAGGTGCTGACCCTGATACTGCCTCTGACCTTGCTACCGTTGTCGTTGTTGCCGCTGGCTTTGTTGCCGCTGGCTTTGTTGCCGCTGGCTTTGCTGCTGCTGGCTTTGCTGCTGCCGAATTTGCTCCCGTTGCCGCTACTGAGGGACTTGCTGCCACTGGCGTTCCTGTTGATGCTTGTGCTTTTGATGTTGATGTTGATGTTGATGTTGATGTTGATGTTGATAGTGTTTTTGGTGTTGATGTTGAAGAAGCCCCTGACGCTGATCCCGTTGATCTGCGAGATCTTGATACCAAACTGTCCACTGCAGTGTTTTCAGATGCACCTATGGTGATGGTCTTTGTCTGTTTTTGTCCAGACCAAGTAAAATCCGTATCGATACCAAAAACAAAATTATCGCCAAGATCAATATTAGAGCCTGCATACAAACCACCCTCAAAACCTGATGGTTTAGGTGATAAATCTTTACTTAATGGTGAAGTTTTGTGTTTACCAACAATATTCATATCGGTTTTACTTGAAAAACCACCACCTTGTCCTCCAAAGTAAAAACCTGTCCACGTAAAAGTAGGTGCTACAAAAGCTGTAGAAGTAACTGGTGTAGGTTGATGAGGAATCACCACATCAGCTGCCTGTACTGCTGAAGCTGAAATCAAAGCAAAAATAGATGTCGTTATTAAACGTTTCGTATTCATAAAATATCTCCAAATATCCAAAACGAGTTGTATATAGTGCATCTATTTTAAAATATCTGTAGCAAAAATATCACATTCACAAAAAAAATAGAGGCCCCACTAAAGAAGAAACCTCTTAATTTTTTTAAATATCGTTAGCTTTGTTTTTAGAGCAATTAGAATTTGAAAGCTGCACCGACACGGAAATCATTGGTTTTATAGCTAAATTTACCTGTATCCTTCACAAATTGCTTTTTACCAAAATCTGAGTAACGGTATTCCACACGCAAAATAACATTATCAGTTATTGCTAAATCAATACCACCACCAATGATAAAACCAATCATTGTCATGGTTTTATCAGTTAGTTCAAACTGAGCCGATTTATTCATACCCGTTCTATTTTGTGCATCAACCTGAGAAATACCTTGCATTTGTGCATAAGAAACTCCCAAAGCAACATAAGTCATGAGGTGGTCAGCTGCTGCAAAGCCAATACGTGCCCGAGTAGCACCAGACCATTTTTCCTTTAAAGTAAAACTATCATCGGTATAACCGTATCTTGGTGTAGCAATTTTGATAGACTTTTTACGACTATTAGCATTTACACTAGATTTCTTATCACAATCACAGCCATCAACCTTATTACCTCCATCAGGGCCAAAGATATAGATCGATTTTGTGTCTTCTTGGTTAGCTAAAACTGCATCAGTTTCAATCCCTAAAATCAGATTATTTCCAAGACCTATATTGTAACCTGCATAAATACCTCTTATGAAACCTGAAGGCTTAGGTGTACATCTTGACTGAAAAGTGGATTTTTTGTAGCTGGATCAGTTATTTCAACTTTACTTGAAAATTTTCTACCTTGACCACCAAGATAAAAACCTGTCCACGAAAAGCTCGGGACAGTAATAACTGGTGCACCTTCATGAGAAACGGTAGCATTAGCAACTTGTACCGCAGAAGCGGAAATCAAAGCCACAATAGAGGTTGTTATTAAAGATTGTATATTCATAAATTTTGCTCCAAATTGATTTATAGGGAAATGCTAAACACTTGCACAAAAAAAATCTGTAGTAAAAATGGCACAATGCTAAACAGAGAAAAATTTTAAAAGAGAGAACCTGTCAATCATTCCGTTTTACATGAGTGCTTATCATTAAATTTATCTATAACCCATTGATATTAATAATTACTATTTATATTTTATGATTTTTACAGAAACTAATATTTAACTATATCTTACGATATTCAAATAACGTTCAATTATGCAACAACATAACAGCAGAAAAACAACAAAAGCCCCGTAAAAAAACGGGGCTTTTTAATAATATCTTTTATAATAATTTCGTTTTTATGAAATTAAAATTTGTAAGCGACACCAACGCGGAAATCATTGGTTTTGAAATAATATTCTTTTTCTTCTGCAAAAAATTTCTTCTTGCCATAGTCTGAGTAACGATATTCCGCACGCAACAGAACATTATCAGTCATGGCAAAATCAATACCGCCACCAATCGTGAAACCAACCATTGTTGCTGTTTCATGAGATGCACCTGCAACAAAAGTTTTATCATTTACTACTCCATAAGAAGCCTCTATCTGTGTATAGGCAACACCTCCAGCAACATAAGGCATAATGCGCTCAGCAGCAGCAAAACCTATACGTACGCGCGTAGCACCAGACCATTTCTGTTTAAAACCAACACCTTCTGATACATCCACAGCCTCTCTGACACTTAAATTTCTAGCATTTAGGTTCTTTCCAGAAACGTTAGCATCTGTAATTTGATTCCCATTAC
>NZ_BAABJA010000005.1:30696-154427 GCF_039543065.1 Bartonella pachyuromydis
ATTACTTGGGGTAGTTTGATTCCCATTACTTGGGGTAGTTTGATTCCCATTACTTGGGGTAGTTTGATTCCCATTACTTGGGGTAGTTTGATTCCCATTACTTGGGGTAGTTTGATTCCCATTACTTGGGGTAGTTTGATTCCCATTACTTGGAGTAGTTTGATTCCCATTACTTGGGGTAGTTTGATTCCCATTACTTGGGGTAGTTTGATTCCCATTACTTGGGGTAGTTTGATTCCCATTACTTGGGATAGTTTCAGTTCCAGCAACTACTCGTACATCACTTTTGCCAGACCAAGTCATATCTGTTTCAACACCTAAGATAATACCATTTCCAAGATCAAAGTTAGATCCTGTATAAATACCGCCAATCAAACCTGAAAGTTTAGGTGATAAGTCTTTAAAAATTGAAGTATCTTTATCTTTATCTTTTAGGTCAATGTTACTTGAAAAACCACCAATCTGAGCACCAAGATAGAAACCTGTCCAAGAAAATGTAGGGGCTGTGATAACAGGTGCAGCTTCGTGAGGGATGACAACATCAGCAGCTTGTACCGCAGAAGCCGAAATCAAAGCAACGACAGAAGTCGTTATTAAGGATTTTATATTCATAAATTTGCTCCATAATTTATTTATGTCGCAATGCTATACGTCTAGATAAAAAAAATCTGTAGTAAAAATAACACAGCTATACAAAATAAAAATCCCATTTAGAGACAAAATCTCTTTATAACTTGGTTTTACACGAAAAATTGCATGTTATATATTACTATAACCAATTGATATTATAACTAAATCGTCATCTGTTGTTGATGAATTTATTTTTACTATGTTCAAAATGTATCAACATTCCACATATACAAATAATATGTGGAATGTGATAATATAAACACAATAAAACTCCCAAATCATAACTAAAGATAGAACATCTCTCTTAGACTATGGTATTAACCCGTGCCTTTTAGTGACTTAGCCTACCGATAGATTAAAATTTGTAAGCGACACCAACACGGAAATCATTGGTTTTGTAAGAAGTTTCATACTTATCGTTCGAGAATTTCTTTTTACCAAAATCTGTGTAACGATATTCCGCACGGACAATGACATTATTGGTCATGGCAAAATCAACACCAGCGCCAAGAGTGTAACCAACCATCGTCTTTGTTTCATCAGATAAATTACCAGAAGCTATTACTTTTCCTGTATCCTTTTTGGTTATTGATATCGACGCGATATCTTGAAGCTGTGTATAGGCAATACCACCAGCAACATAAGGCATAATGCGCTCAGCTGCAAAACCAATCCGCACCCTTGTAGCACCAGCCCACTTTTCTTTAAAAGTGAAACTATGGGAGCGCTTATCACCAACTTCGATTTTATTTTCACCAATATTAATACCAGCGTCTTTCACTATCTTATTAACATAAGCCACGTGAGCTGGAGTAATTTCGTATGCTGGTACTGTTTTCGTATCATTTTTATCAGTCCAAATGATGTCTGTATCAACACCTAAAATAAGGCCATTACCGAGATCAACATTCGAACCCGCATAAATCCCCCCCATAAATCCAGAGAGTTTAGGCAAATAATCATCATGCACCGGAAAAGTTTTTCCATTATTAAGGATGTCCATCTTTGTTTTACTTGAAAAACCGCCAACCTGACCACCAATATAAAAACCTGTCCAAGAAAAAGTTGGATTCACAATAACTGGTGCAACAGGTGTAGGACTGGGGGGCATAACAACATCTGCTGCATACGCTACTGAAGCTGAAACAAAAGCGAAAGCAGAAGCTGTTATTAACCATTTCATATTCATAATTTCTCTCCATAGCTGAATATTTGAACACCTAGCCTCATATAGAGCCCCAACTCTGGATATCTGTAGTAAAAATGATACACTCATAAAAAAAACAAAATTCCCTCCCCTTTAATCATTTGGTCTGTAATATAAGCTATGGCAACATCGAAATTATTTCTATCTCCGTTCTTTAATCATAAAAACACACATTTGATTATCCTTTCAAAGGTATAAAATATTCCCTAACTCTTGCATGACTGTATGCAATGGTGTGGCTTATCAGAAATCGGTATAACAACGACACAGACAAAAATTATTTCTTTAACCCTACTCCGTCTACCCCCCCTCTAGACTTCGCAAAATATATCGCTTAGCATACCGCTTTGCTTATTTATAACTCATCGGACCCCTAAATATCGTGGGCCGTGGTTTTGGGTGTTTAGGACCACGACCTCTTCTTTTTCCCAAAGATGATACAGCTACCAATTCAGCAGCTGCTTCCCCATTATCATCAAGATGAGAAGACTTCGTTTGCGAAAGTTTAGATAAAGTACCACTAGGCTGTTTCTGCAAAAAAAGTTTTCCAGAAAAACCCGCAGAAGGTATTTCCTGTTCTAATTGAGCAGTTAACAAACTTGCTCCCTGTGCTATAGAAATTGAAAAAAAAGTAGCTAAAGCTGTAATTAAATATTTCATGTGCATAGAATTTTCTCCATATTTAATATCCATAATGGATTCTACCTAGTGCTTTCATTTCGAATTTCCATAGAAAAATGATAGCTTTTCTCTTTAAAATGAGGATTTGAGTGCTATGATTTTAAAATAAATGGAAATTACCAAGCTATGCTGACATGAAAATCACTTACTTTGTAATAAATAAGAATATAATGCGCTCTTGGATATAAAATCAACGACATAACTCTTTATATTCTCGCTTCTTTAGCAAAAATTTTTCTTATCCTTATCGCTCAATGCATCATATATAATAGCAAGATGGCACAACCATTCTATTTTTCTGCTTAAAACATTGTCATAGCTCTTTATACTTGAGATGGCTCATAAGAAGTATGTTCACTTCTTTCTCCCATAGTTTTTATCTATACAAACTCTACTCATGAAGCATATAGGCAAATGATTTTAATCGTTTTTATGGCAAATAAATTTGAAATGAGAAAATCTTATGTTACTCAAGGCTCTCATTCAATAAGCAAAAAGATAAATTATCTTTTATAAACCAATATGTTAAATCGAAAATGATATATTAACTCTTCCATTAACCGATCTCCCACATCTAACAGTTTTCTATAAAACTGTTTGTTTTTTGCAAATAAAAGCGGTGAGAAATACCAAAAAGCACATCTTTATAAAGATCTTTTTATCGTGCAATCTTTAAATTGAATAACACATCCTCCTCAATTGAGAACTGCGTTGTCATTAAATACTCTCATCAAAATAGAAGAAAGAACAAAATACCCGTGAAATACGGGTATTTTGTTCTTTGTATTAAATTACTTTTCTTATTTTTTAAAAAAGTAATTTAAAAGTCAGCTATGTGCAAAAATATCAACCTCCGCCCATCCCAAAAGATCAAGTTTAGCCCTCATAGGCAAAAATTCAAAACATGCCTTTGCAACATGCTCTCGTTCTTCACGCCTTAAGCGTTCTTCAAATATATCCTTTAAACGATGTAAATATAAAACATCTGAAGCTGCATATTCAATTTGCGCACGTGATAAAGTTTCAGCAGCCCAATCTGAAGATTGCTGCTGTTTAGAAATATTCACATTGAGCAATTCACCACAAATTTCCTTTAATCCATGACGATCCGTGTAAGTACGCGTGAGTTTTGAAGCAATTTTTGTACAAAAAACGACATCCGGCATCACGCCAAATGTATGTGCTAAAATAGAAAGATCAAAACGCCCGAAATGAAATATTTTTGTAATTGCCTTATCTTCAAGCAACTTAACCAAATTAGGCGCACTCTTTTGCCCTTTAGCAATTTGTACAACATCAGCAGTACCATCCCCCGAAGAAAGCTGCACAACACATAAACGATCACGATATGGTTGTAGCCCTAAAGTCTCAGTATCAATTGCAACGGCACCAATCTGATAATTGTCTAAGTTTGGTAAATCACCTTGATGAACGCGAATTTCAACCATTTACACCTCTATTTGCTAAAGCGGCAAGAATACGCGCCCAAGACCGCTGCCCTTTATGAAATGATTTTAGATTATATTTTTCATTAGGCGAATGCATACGGTCATCAGTCAGTGCAAAACCAACTAAAAGAGTTTCCATATCAAGAATTGATTGAAAATCTGCCACTATTGGAATCGAACCACCCATAGCTACTAATACAGCGGAAAATCCCCACTCTTGTGATAAAGCATCCTTTGCAACCTCGATAAAAGGAGAATCATAAGAAAGCTGAATTGCCGGAGAAGAACCGTGTTTCTTGAATTCAACTGTACAATCGGCTGGTATTGAGCTGCGTACATAATCACGCAAAGCTTGACGTATTTTCTCTGGATCTTGCTTATGGACTAAACGACATGATATTTTTGCACTCGCTTGAGAGGCGATAACCGTTTTCATCCCTTCCCCTTCATAGCCTCCACTAATACCATTAATTTCCATGGTAGGACGTGCCCACATCAGCTCTAAAACGCTTCGCCCTTTTTCACCAGAAGGAATAGAAAGTCCTATCGGTCCAAGAAGGTCTTCAGCCGTGCAATTCAGTGCATTCCATGATTGCAAAATATGTGGAGGCGTCTCTTCTACCCCATCATAAAAACCAGGAAGCGTTACCCTATTATTTTCATCATGAAGTCCTGCTAAAACTTTAGCTAAAATACGAATGGGATTAGCTGCTACCCCCCCAAAAGCACCAGAATGCAAATCACGATTAGCTGCAGTGATAATAATCTCTTCTGACATCATTCCGCGAAGAGCAACACAAATAGATGGCGTATCTGCATCCCACATTGCTGTGTCACAAACCAGTGCGCAATCAGCCTTAAGCTCATCCTTATTTGCTTTTAAAAATGGGACAAGAGAAGGGGAAGAACTTTCTTCTTCACCTTCACATAAAATAGTAACTTTAACAGGAAGCTGTCCCGTTTCTTTCTTATATGCACGGCATGCTTCAATAAATGTCATAAGCTGACCTTTGTCATCTGAAGCTCCGCGAGCACAAATAACTTTCTCTCCAGCTCTCTCTTTTAAAGAAGGAGTAAATGGATCATCTTCCCATAAATTCAGTGGATCAACAGGTTGAACATCATAATGCCCGTAAAATAATACATGAAAACAATCATCTGAAGGTCCTGGGTGATGCCCAACAACCATTGGATGACCTGGTGTATCTCGCCGAGAAGCCTCAAAACCTATAGTTTTTAAATCCTCTACTAACCAATCAGCTGCTCGACGACATTCATCCTTATAAGCAGAATCTGTAGAAATCGATTGAAAACGTAAAAAAGAAAAAAGGCGTTCAAGACTTTCTTCTAAATTTTCATCAAGATTTGTTAATACTTTATTCAACATAAAAAGCCTCCCAATCCTTATATTATTAGATAACACGACTTTAAGCCTCTTATAGGATTTTGCAAGAGTTCTTATTCATTTTTGAAACTGTGAATAATAAAAAGAAGGTATAATCTCCACCCATCCTCAAAAATCAAGTTTAATCCCTATAGGAAAAATTGAAAATATTCCTTTGCAACATATTCTCATTCTTCACGCCTTAAATGTTCTGCAAATATATCTTTTATCAGCAGTATCATCCCCCGAAGAAAGCTGCACAACACATAAACGATCACGATATGGTTGTAGCCCTAAAGTCTCAGTATCAATCGCAACGGCACCAATCTGATAATTGTCTAAGTTTGGTAAATCACCTTGATGAACGCGAATTTCAGCCATTTACACCTCTATTTGCTAAAGCGGCAAGAATACGCGCCCAAGACCGCTGCCCTTTATGAAATGATTTTAGATTATATTTTTCATTAGGCGAATGCATACGGTCATCAGTCAGTGCAAAACCAACTAAAAGAGTTTCCATATCAAGAATTGATTGAAAATCTGCCACTATTGGAATCGAACCACCCATAGCTACTAATACAGCAGAAAATCCCCACTCTTGTGATAAAGCATCCTTTGCAACCTCGATAAAAGGAGAATCATAAGAAAGCTGAATTGCCGGAGAAGAACCGTGTTTCTTGAATTCAACTGTACAATCGGCTGGTATTGAGCTGCGTACATAATCACGCAAAGCTTGACGTATTTTCTCTGGATCTTGCTTATGGACTAAACGACATGATATTTTTGCACTCGCTTGAGAGGCGATAACCGTTTTCATCCCTTCCCCTTCATAGCCTCCACTAATACCATTAATTTCCATGGTAGGACGTGCCCACATCAGCTCTAAAACGCTTCGCCCTTTTTCACCAGAAGGAATAGAAAGTCCTATCGGTCCAAGAAGGTCTTCAGCCGTGCAATTCAGTGCATTCCATGATTGCAAAATATGTGGAGGCGTCTCTTCTACCCCATCATAAAAACCAGGAAGCGTTACCCTATTATTTTCATCATGAAGTCCTGCTAAAACTTTAGCTAAAATACGAATGGGATTAGCTGCTACCCCCCCAAAAGCACCAGAATGCAAATCACGATTAGCTGCAGTGATAATAATCTCTTCTGACATCATTCCGCGAAGAGCAACACAAATAGATGGCGTATCTGCATCCCACATTGCTGTGTCACAAACCAGTGCGCAATCAGCCTTAAGCTCATCCTTATTTGCTTTTAAAAATGGGACAAGAGAAGGGGAAGAACTTTCTTCTTCACCTTCACATAAAATAGTAACTTTAACAGGAAGCTGTCCCGTTTCTTTCTTATATGCACGGCATGCTTCAATAAATGTCATAAGCTGACCTTTGTCATCTGAAGCTCCGCGAGCACAAATAACTTTCTCTCCAGCTCTCTCTTTTAAAGAAGGAGTAAATGGATCATCTTCCCATAAATTCAGTGGATCAACAGGTTGAACATCATAATGCCCGTAAAATAATACATGAAAACAATCATCTGAAGGTCCTGGGTGATGCCCAACAACCATTGGATGACCTGGTGTATCTCGCCGAGAAGCCTCAAAACCTATAGTTTTTAAATCCTCTACTAACCAATCAGCTGCTCGACGACATTCATCCTTATAAGCAGAATCTGTAGAAATCGATTGAAAACGTAAAAAAGAAAAAAGGCGTTCAAGACTTTCTTCTAAATTTTCATCAAGATTTGTTAATACTTTATTCAACATAAAAAGCCTCCCAATCCTTATATCATTAGAGACACGACTTTAAGCCTCTTGCAGGACTTTACAAGAAACCTTATTTATTTTTGACACCGTGAACAATAAAAACTTGAACGCCCCGACTGTAAAATACGTATAATAGGTGTTCTACATTGCAAACACTCCTTGCCTTCTCGTCCATAAACTGAAAAAGCATGTTGAAAATAACCAAGGGAACCATCTACATGCATATAATCACGTAAAGAAGATCCACCAGACAAAATGGCTTCAGAAATAACACTACATATATTCTGCGCTAAAGAATCTGCATCTTCCCGTGCACGTACAGTTTTCGACGCTAATGTATATGCACTGCGTTGTGGAGATAAGCGGCTACGCCAAAGTGCTTCGCAGACATAAATATTCCCAAGACCCGCAATAATAGACTGATCAAGCAAAACTCCCTTAAGCGATATTTTTTTATTAACGAAAGCTTTTTGTAGATAACGACCAGAAAACGCATTACTTATAGGCTCGATCCCTAGCTTTTTTAAAAGGGGATGCTCATAAAGTTTACTTGTATTTACTAAAAGCATAAACCCAAAACGACGCACATCATTATAAGTAAGATGATAAACTTTGCCATCCTTTGCTTGAACACCCATGACAAAGTGATCATGCTTAACAAATTTCTTTGTACTAGAAGATGCTTCTTTTAAAAGATCATCTTCTATGCGCCATGACCCTGACATTCCTAAATGACTTAAAATCGTTTCATCTTCTGAAAGATGAAACAATAAATATTTTGCGCGCCGCCCAAGCTCTATAATTGTCCTACCCAGAAGCCGCTCAGAAAACGCCTCAGGGAAAGGAAAACGTAAATCTCTACGATGAAGCGTGACAGATAGTATCTTCGCGCCAGTTATAACTGGCTCAAGTCCACGACGAACGGTTTCTACTTCAGGAAGTTCAGGCATTTATTTTTTAATAATTACATATTTTCCAACAATAGCATTGAAAAAATAAAATACTAAGCCCATTCACCTTTACGAAATACAGGGACTCTTGTACCATCTTGCGTAATACCATCAATATCAATTTCACCAGATCCAATCATCCAGTCAATATGAATGACACTTTTATTACCACCACGCGCTGCAATCTCCTCTGCCGTCAATGATGCTCCATCTAAAAAACACTTGGAATAACACTGCCCTAAAGCAATATGACATGCAGCATTTTCATCAAATAACGTATTATAAAAAAGTAGATCGCTTTTGGAAATCGGTGACGAATGTGGAACAAGAGCAACTTCGCCCAGTCGACTTGCACCCTCATCACTTTTTAAAACCCGCCGCAAAACTTCCTGCCCCGTCGAAGCACGCGCATCAACAATACACCCTGCTTCAAATCGTACCTCAATATTATCAATCAGTGCTCCTTGATAGGAAAGAGGCTTCGTCGAACGAACAAAACCTTCAACCCTATGAGCATGAGGAGTGGTGAACACTTCTTCTGTTGGAATATTAGGATTGCAGACAACACCATTTTTAGCAATGGATGCCCCCCCCTGCCATTCATGATCGTCTGCCAAACCGAGCATTAAATCAGTCCCTGGTCCTGTAAAATGCAAAGCAGAAAAACGCTGCCTATTCAACCAAGATGAACGTTCCTTCAAAGTTGCATTATGGGCAGTCCACGCCTCTATTGGATTTTCTTCTGTAACACGTGAAGCAGAAAAAATTGCATTAGCTAATTTTTTAACCGCTTCATGAAGTGGCAAAGAAGGGAACATCGCCTCAGCCCACCCTGTTGTTGGATAAGCAACAATGGACCAATTCATAGCAAAATTTGATATTTGTTTAAGAGCGAGCTGATAAGCCATTGAAGTAGCTTTATTTAAGCGTGCAACTTTATCAAAATCTTGATTGGAAAGCAGCAAAGGATTATCACCAACAATCGCCAAACGCGCTGCTCCATTTTCAAAAGATTTCGCCATTCCTTCATATAGCCAAGAAGGTGCACAATCAAAACTAGCAGTATGGGCATTTTCAAAACGTGTAAGCGATAACATATCATCACTAAAAAGTGGGGTAATTACACCTGCACCAACCTTATAAGCATGATATGCAATACGTCGAACAAGAGGTAATGCTGAAACTGGAGCAGTTAAAATAAGATCCTGTCCCTCTTGTAAATTTAACCCAACTTTTACCGTAACTTCTGCAAGACGATTAAGCATTTCAGGTGAAATTGTCTCATGAATATCAAAGTACATTACCAATATCCTTCTCTTTATATTATGAAAAAATTACCGGATTCTGTACTGTTTTTCTAACATTGCAACGATTGCATTTAACTGATCCGATGAAGGCATAGTATAGGCCACAATTGTTTTGCTTTCCTCTTCCTTTTCTATACGATGCGGTGCTGATGTGGGAATGGGAACTTTATCAAGTTGTACCGTAAAAAAAGATGTAGGACGCATCTCGTTTGCTTGCGCTATTTCTACTAAAGTAGATTTGTTTTGTTTTTCCTCTGTTTTCGCTCCTTTACGTGCTAAATCTATATCCACGAAATTCGGTGCATTTCCTGAGCGTTCTTGAGAAAACGCATAAGCGACATCATAGGGACGATCATTTGTGGGAACCTGAAGAGATCCATCACGTGAGCGCTTTTCATAAAAAGCATTTCCCCCCGCAATGCGAACATAATACATGTTTTTATAAGGAAAAGATAAACCTGCGGTATGAAAAAACTTAGCATTTTTAAGTTTTTTATCCCGTTCACCGCGTAAAACAGCGTCTGCTGCCTCTTTAACACGGTTCACAGATGAAGGCTCTGTCATAGGACGCGTTAAGACACCAGGAGCAAACTGCTTGTACTGACCAACAACACCACAAATCGTTCTTGGATAAGCACTTGAATTAACACGATTCATAACAACAGTGCCAACAGCAATCATTCCCTCACGGCTAGTACGATTTGATTCAAAATACATTGCACGTATAAGACATTGACGCTCTGTCAATGGATACATTACTGTTTTTGTCCTACTATTATCATTTCTATTTCCAAAACTAAAATGATTTGAAGCACACCCAACAATAACAAATGGCGCTAAAAAACAGCTTATAAAAACAGTTAAAAAATTTTTATTCATCTTATACAACAGATCCCCACCTCTTTGAAGTACTTAAAATCTGAATATTTTTTAAATGTACTTTCAAAGAAAGTATATGGTTAATTGTTACAACTTAGTAAAATTTTAATACAAGGAGTAACTAAAAGGTATTTATGCTCAATAAAGAGATACTCAACAAAAAATAAAAAAACCTTAATTTAGAGATCAATATTGCTGTTATTCATGGAATAAATGTCACTACAGAATACCCCTCTCTCCAGTTTGGAAAGTACAATAAAATAATACACACTTAAAAACCTTCCCGCAATTCTACATATGAGAAAGATTGAAATATTAAAAACTGTTTATATCAATATTGAAAAAACTAACACGAATACCCCCTCTCAACAAATTTCAATACAATGACCAAATATTATTTCATTTTGCCTAAAGTATAAAGAACGATATCACCCAATATCTAAATCTGTCAAATGAAGAATTAAAAATCCGCGATATTATCTTTAAAAGCTTTTTTCCGCTTCTTTACACTTGCTGATAACACCTCTAGCATACTCCTCTTACAACTATATTACAAAAAAGCAAATTAATACTTTGTATCTTCAAGAAAAATGTTAATCTATTTTTTCTCACCTACCACAACTTTATAGGTTAGATCATCACGAGGACGCTCTGAAGACATATGATGACCTGTTATAATGTAATGCAGCATCTCTGCAATATTGGTAACATGGTCGCCAATTCTTTCAATATTTTTTAAACAAAAAAGCAAATGCGTACAAACTGTAATATTACGCATATCTTCCATCATATACGTTAAAAGCTCACGAAAAAGGGAGGTATACAGAGCATCAATTTTACCATCGCGCTCACGTACAGCATCAACACGCTCCAATAAACGGCTCGTGTAAGCACTCAACACTTCTTTTAACTGATTGAGTGCTAAAGCTGTAATTGTTTCAAGCCCATGGTAAAAAGCTGCAGGTTGACGCGTTTCTGAAAGTGCAACCGTTCGCTTAGCAATATTTTTAGCCATATCACCAATCCGCTCAAGATCAGAAGAAATACGAATGGCTCCAATAATTTCACGCAGATCAACAGCCATAGGTTGGCGTTTGCAAATAATAGTAATCGCTTTCTCATCAATATCACGTTCTGCTTCATCCAAAAACAAATCATCCGCAATAACTGTCGTCGCAAGCTGAAGATCACTACACACAATCGAAGCAACAGAACGTTCAATCATTTTTTCTGCGTGGTTACCCATTTCTGTAATCCTTGCTTGCAAATATTTGAGTTCTGCATCATAGGAACGAACAATATGGTTCATAGACATCTCTTATTCTCCTCAATTCACCTATCCAAAACGCCCCGTGATATAATCTTGCGTACGTTGTTCTTTTGGTGACGTAAAGATCATTTCAGTTGCACCAACTTCTACCAAATGCCCCAAATGAAACATGGCTGTATATTGAGAAACACGGGCAGCCTGCTGCATCGAGTGTGTCACAATAACAATTGTATAATTTTGTCGTAATGCATCGATAAGCTCTTCAATACGTGCTGTCGCAATTGGATCAAGAGCTGAACAGGGCTCATCCATCAAAATAACTTCAGGACTAACAGCAATGGCTCGTGCAATACACAAGCGCTGTTGCTGTCCTCCTGATAAACTTGTTCCAAGTTCATGAAGGCGATCTTTTACTTCTTCAAATAGTCCCGCCTGCCTTAAACTCTTTTCAACAACATCATGCAATTCAGCACGTGATTTTACTAAACCATGAATACGTGGACCATAGGCAACATTCTCAAATATCGATTTAGGAAAAGGACTAGGCTTTTGAAAAACCATTCCTACACGGGCGCGCAATTCTACAACATCAATCCGTGAGTCATAAATATTTTCTCCATCTAAGGTAATCAGACCCGTTATTTTAGCGCCTTCAATCGTATCATTCATACGATTAAAACAACGCAAAAAAGTTGACTTTCCGCAACCTGAAGGACCTATCAAAGCTGTGACCTGATGTTCAGGAATATCAAGAGTAATACCATGAAGTGCTTCTTTCTCTCCATAAAAAACCTTTACATCTTGACCACGCATTTTAATTTTCATTACAAAACTTACCTTACTTTATATAAATCCTATTTTAGTTGTTGCTTTATTGAAATTACTTTTATCTACATTATTGACGACGTTCAAATCGTCGACGTAAAAAAACCGCCGAAATATTCATGATCGCAAGAAAAGTCATTAATATGATAATAGCACCAGAAGTCTTTTCAACAAAAGCACGCTCTGCTTCGCCTGCCCACATAAAAATCTGCACCGGCAAAGCTGTTGCCGGATCCATAGGGGTGGTAGGAATATTGACTACAAAGGCAACCATGCCAATCAAAAGTAATGGAGCCGTCTCACCTAAAGCCTGAGCCACACCAATAATTGTACCAGTCAAAATACCAGGAGCAGCTAAAGGAACAACATGATGAAAAACCATTTGTGTTTTTGAGGCTCCTAACCCTAAAGCGGCAGCGCGAATCGAAAGAGGAACAGCCCGCAAAGCAGAACGTGTCGCAATAATAATTGTGGGGAGCGTCATAAGAGCTAAAACAAGTCCTCCAACAAAAGATGCTGAACGTGGTAAACCCCAAAAATTAACAAACACTGCAAGTCCTAAAAGGCCAAAAACAATTGAAGGAACCGCAGCAAGATTATTGATATTAACCTCAATAAAATCAGTAAATTTATTTTTGCGTGCATATTCTTCCAAATAAACAGCAGTTGCTATCCCTATGGGAAGTGAAATCACTAAAACTATCGCTATCATATAAAAAGAGCCGATAATCGCAACACCTAAGCCGGCAGTTTCAGGACGGCTTGAAGCACCAAATGTAAAAAAACCAAAATTAAATGCTTTATAAAGTGTACCATCATGCGCTAAACGTTTCATCCATTCTACTTGACGATTAGAGACTTTGCGATTTTTTTCTGCTACATGTAAATTAATCTGCCCTTTGTAAGCGGAATCAATATCCGCTGCTGTTAAAACCTTGATTTTTTGCATTGTACCAATGAGCTGCGGATTTTTTGTCACCATTTCACGCAATTGAACACGTACACCACTTGAAAACATCCTGTTAACATCCCGTACCGATGCCCGATCATTTTGATCTATACCAAGCTTTTTCACCAAAGCATTCCGTACAAGAAGAGGATAATTAGCAGTTATGAGCACCTGCGGATTTGTTGTACGCAAACCACTTGGATCAATAACTTTCTCATCCAAATAAATTGATAATGTCATTTCACTGTGAAAAAATGCCGTGTAACCCTGACTGATAATAGACCATAAAAGCGCAAATAAAAAAAAGAGACCAATAAAAACGGCAATCACACCGTACGCACGAAAACGACGTTCAGCCCAATATCGACGTTTGAGTCCAATATTGCGACGAGGGAAAAGAAAATCTTCATTCATTCATATTGTTCCCGATATTTACGCACGATATAAAGAGCAAGAATATTCATCAAAAGAGTCATAACAAAGAGCGTCATTCCTAAAGCAAAAGCGACAAGTGTTTGGGGAGAATTAAACTCAAAATCACCTGTCAGTTGATTAACAATTTTAACCGTCATGGTGGTCATTGCTTCGAATGGATTCAGTGTTAAATTCGCAGCAACACCTGCTGCCAAAACCACAATCATTGTCTCTCCAATGGCACGCGATCCTGTCAATAAAATTGCTCCCATAATCCCTGGAAGTGCTGCTGGTATAACAACTCTTTTAATCGTTTCCGATTGTGTTGCTCCTAAACCATAAGAGCCTTCACGTAAAATGCGTGGAACAGCTGTAATAACATCATCCGATAAAGAAGAAACAAAAGGTATCAACATAATTCCCATCACAACTCCAGCGGTCAAAACACTTTGAGACATAATAAAACCAACTCCATCAGAGAGAGAAACGGAGAGATCACGTAAAAATGGACCGACAACCTTCAAAGCAAAAAAACCATAAACAATGGTTGGAATACCAGCGAGAACTTCCAGCAATGGTTTCACTATTGAACGTAAACGAGATGAAGCATATTCAGCCATATAAAGAGCTGAAAATAATCCTATTGGCACAGCAAAAAGCATTGCAACAAATGCTATATAAAGTGTACCGGCAAGAAGTGGTATTAAACCAAATTGCCCCACACCATCCTCCGAACCACTCGCTGAAAAACGCGGATCCCAAACTGTTCCAAAAAAGAAATTTGAAAAGGATACAGACTGAAAAAAGCTTATTGTTTGAAAAACCATCGAGAGTGCAATGGCAACTGTCGTCAAAACCGCAACAATAGATGCACAAATCAACCCAATAACAATCAAACATTCAACCTTATTGCGTGCACGCCGATGAGGAGCAACTTGCATAACCCCACAAACAAAACCAAAGAAGGCAACGACAAAAAGAAAACTATGACCAATAAACTTAAGCTTTTTAGAAGAATTAACCCATGATTGTGCCATCCTTAACAGATCATCTGATGCTTCATGAGGTAAAATAAATCCTTTCGCTAATAATTGTGCACGTATTTTTTCACACGAAGCACTAGCAAGATCCCCATCAAAGAGATGAAGCATTTTGACCAAACTTCGAAGTGTTCCCCAAAGTAGATCATAATTCATAAGCCCTGTTATATGCGCACTATATGCTTCAACTTCTTGAGAAGCACTATACTCTAAATAAATTGCACTTCCACCATCCCAAAAGAGTAAAAAAACAAGTGGTGGAATAATCGTCATTAAAAACGTCCACCAACCGTAATAATACGCACGAGAATGCATCTTGCCTTGTGTATATTCAAGAGTGCGTGCCCGCATATAAGAAATACAAAAGCCAACAAATCCAAAACACAATAACAGAAAAATAATAACGAAAATGCGCATATTGTCTTTCAATTTTCGTAAAAAAGCAGCAGAAAATGCCTACACTGGAAAATCCAGAAAATTATTCCAACGTCATTACTCTATCAGCAGAAAAAGTAGAACGCTGCACTTGACGTTCCTTTTCAGAAGCAACAATTAAACCATATTCAGCCAAAGGACTATCTGGACCAATCATTTGATCAGAAAGAAAAAAGTCAACATATTCCCGTAATCCTGAAACAATACCTAAATGCGCCTTTTTAACATAGAAAAAAAGGGGACGAGAAACAGGATATTGTCCACTAGAGATTGTTTCAACGGTTGGCGCAACACCATTAATATCTGCAACTTTCAGCTTATCAGCATTGTTTTGATAAAAAGATAAACCAAAAACACCAACCCCTGTTTTATTAGAAGTAAGACGCGCAAATGTTTCAGAATAATCACCGTCAATATCAATGGCTTTACCATCTTTACGCACAGCAACACACGCAGCATGTATTGCCTTTTCATCCATCCCCAAAGACTTCATCGCATCCACTGCTCCACTCTCCTTACAGCCTGCTTGTAATAGTTTTTCTTCAAAAACTTCACGCGTTCCATGCTTCTCTCCAGGGATATAAGCTGCTATTGTCCAATCAGGAAACGCATGATTGATTTCGCTCCATTTTGAAAGGTTATTAGGTTGTAATTTTCCGTCTTTTACAACCCGAGCAGCGAGCGCCCTATAAACATCTACCGGCTGTAATTTCCAATCAGGACCATTTCTATCTGTTGCAAAAACAATACCATCATATCCAATGCGTATCTCTTCAACATCTTTGATACCGGCATCAAAACAAGACTTTAATTCACTAGGCTTCATTGCCCGAGAAGCATTCACAATATCAACTGTACTCTCCCCTATGCCACGACAAAATTCTTTAATACCAGCTCCTGTTCCACCCGATTCGATAACAGGCACCTTAAACTGAGGATACATTTCTCCAAATGCCTCAGCAACGATCTTTTGATAAGGCAAAACTGTAGATGAACCAGTCATCTGAATTTGATCACGCGCATTGCTCACATTCACTGAGAACAATACCATGAAAATCAGTCCCACCCCAACTGATAAAAACCTACCCATTTATAAACTCCTTAACGTGAATCAAATTCTCTTGTTTACATTATATAATAATTTCGATTTTAGTTCATATTTGCAGTATAACAAATATAAAAAGTAATATTGATAACTTTTTCTGCTAAAATCATATTTGAACTCTCTGTTCAAATAAATTTAATGTGAACATTTGGCCTCAACAATATCCCAGAAAAGATGAGCGATATCTGTCCCACCAAAACGTTTAATTTCACGGATTCCAGTAGGAGATGTCACATTGATTTCTGTTATATAATCCCCAATAACGTCAATTCCCACAAGAAGAAGATCACGTTCCTTTAAAGCTGGACCAATACGTTCGCAAATCTCATAATCACGTTTCGTTAAATCAATATTTTCCGCACGTCCCCCAACATGCATGTTCGAGCGAACATCTGTTTCTGCAGCAATCCGATTAATCGCTCCAACGGGAATACCATCAAGCAAAATAATTCGTTTGTCCCCTTTTTGCACTGCATCTAAATAACGCTGAACAATAAAAGGTTCGCGATAAATTTGTCCAAACATTTCCAAAAGTGACGCTAAATTGCGATCATCTTGTTTCAAATGAAAAACACCAGCCCCTCCATTGCCATAAAGTGGTTTCACTATAATATCACCAAATGTAGCTCTAAAAGTCATTATTTCTTCAATGTCTTTTGTAATTAAAGTCTCTGGCATCAAGTCAGGAAATTCCGTGACTAAAATCTTTTCTGGACTATTACGCACCCATGCAGGATCATTCACAACGAGAGTTTGAGGATGAATACGTTCTAACAAATGCGTTGTTGTAATATAATTGAGATCAAAGGGAGGATCTTGCCGTAAAAGAATCACATCCATATCGATCAATTGCGTGCGACATGGCTTACCTAATTGATAATGGTTCCCTTCTTTATCACGTACCGTTAATGATTCTAGCCATGCAATCACACAACCATCGCGCATAGATAAACGATCTGGTGTATAATGAAAAAGAGTATGTCCGCGTTCTTGTGCTGCTAAAGCAAGAGCAAATGTTGTATCCCCTTGAATCTGAATGGTTGAAATATGATCCATCTGAATGGCAATTTTCATGTATAAAACCTCCCTATACTAAAACTAGACTGGTCTATGCGCCATAAACTCAGTAAATAATAAAAGAACTATGACGAGAGAAAGCCTATGATACAAGATGCTGATACCAAATTAAGCAGTGAAGAAATTGAACGCTATGCACGTCACATCATTTTGCCTGAAATTGGTGGAACGGGGCAACAAAAGCTTAAAGCTGCGCGTGTTCTTGTTGTTGGTGCTGGTGGCCTTGGGGCTCCTATCTTAACTTATTTAGCTGCCGCAGGCGTTGGTACCCTTGGAATTGTTGATGACGATATTGTTTCGCTTTCCAATTTACAACGCCAAGTGATTCATAAAACCAGCATGATTCATCAATGCAAAACGGAGAGCGCTACAGCTTTTATAAAAGACATAAACCCCCATGTTAGTGTTGAAAAACATAATATACGCTTGGACAAAAGTAATGTGGATAAACTGCTTAACACCTACCATATTATTATTGATGGATGCGATAATTTTACCACACGTTATTTGCTTGCTGATCACGCGGCTCAATGCAAAAAACCTTTAATAAGTGGCGCTGTAGAACGTTTTAGCGGCTCACTAACAGTCCTTATGCCTTATAAAGACAATAATCCTCACTATCGTGACTTATTCCCCAATTCGCCTGCCCCTAGTATTCTTCCGACATGTGCTGAAACTGGAATTATCGGTGTTTTACCTGGAGTCATCGGAACACTCCAAGCAATGGAAGCCATTAAACTTATCACAAATATTGGTGAACCATTAGTAGGAAAAATTCTCTTCTATAATGGATTATCAGCGCAATTTAATGTCATTACCTATAAACGATCAGATTGCAGTGCATATACCCACGCTCCTTAAGAATTTTGGAAAAAACTGATTTTTTCTGAGCTACCAAATGTAACACTCTTTCAGAATATACTGGACTCTAAAGCACCGTTGTTTTACTATAAATGACCAGAATACTATAGTAACAGAAGCTATTAAACTGATCATAAATATTGGCGAATCACGTGAGAAAAAATCTTCTCTATAATGGATGGTTCGTACGATTTAAAAACGTTCCTATGACTCATGAGAATCTAACGAGAATGCTGCTGCCATTAAACTTTTCGTATAAGAATTTTGGGGATAAGAAAAAATACGATCCGAAGGAATATATTCAACCATTTCTCCATTACGCATCACAATCACTTCATGTGGAAGCGCTTTAGTAACTTGTAAATCATGACCGATAATCAGATAACTCAAATGATATTTTGGTTGTAGATGTCGCAAAAGACCAATAACCTGTGCTGCACACTTACATTAAGAGAAGATGTAAGTTCATCAAGCATAATAAAACGTAGTTTAAGGATAACTGCATATGTGAAAGCGATGCGCTTTCTCTGTTCACGAGAAAACTCATGGAAATAACATAGCAGAGAAAAGGAACGAGACAAATCTCATGCAAAGCGTCAATATATCAATAATCTCTTCTTTTTTCATATCCTCACAACTTCTGTTAAAATTCTTTTCTCTATACTCTAGAATGAAAATAAAGTTGCTGTTTTTTAGAGAAATCTTAGAAACCGTGTTTGATGAAATAAAGAAAATTTAGCCGTACAGAATTCTGTATGATTTCAGTGCACTGCATTCAGTAATTTACATCATAGAAAAATTTCTGGCGACAAATCTTCCTGTTTCACTCGTAAAATAAATCCTGATTATTTTCCTGATCTCCAAAACTTCAGAAGCAAATATTTTCAACTGTATCTGTCATATTGTTTTTTTCAAAATAGATTTACCAGAGAGCAACATCCACTTGATAGTGACCAAACCACACATGAAAAAAGTTAAAGTCGGTAGTATAAGATAACAAGACGGTGAAATTTTTGCAGGAAGAAATGAAATAGCGCTTAACACCGTTATTGAAAATATTCTTCCACTGAAAGATACAGCACCAATAATACCAGAAATATGCCCAGTTTGTTTTTGGTTAAGCTCTGAGAAAAATAGACTCTTTGCTCCTATCGGTACAGTGCAAATAAATCCATGAATTAACGAAAAGGTGATAATTGCTAGAGCGGTTTGATTGCTATGGACAAAAAAATAAAGAGCAATACGCATAAGGGCAGAGAAAAACGAAAAATATTTTATATAATCCTTATATTTTTTATCAAGTACGTGATACTTAGACATCAGTAAATTAGAAATATATTGAGCTGAGAAAGCTCCAATATGGCAGAACATAAGTGTCAACATTTGCGAAGTGTTGAGATGGCTAATCTTTCCACCACAGAGTATTATTGGCTGCCAGAAGTGATAAATAACTTGAATGCCAGCGCTGAAAAGGCACATCAGCAAAATAAACCATACTCCACCCACGATGTTTTTAAATACCCAGAGCGTTTCCTTGGCATTTTGCAGAATATTTTTTGTTTTTGGTCCTTCCCTCACAAATGTTTTTTCTTCAGGAATAATAAGAAATATAAAGAAAATTACTCCCATCATGATGCCTGAAATAATATACCCCATAAAATATTGCCTAGAATAATAAATCGTTGCAATTCCTATGATACCACTGATAATATTGCCGAAAGAGTTTATCTGGTGAGAGAGATGTGCATAATACGAAAAGCGATCTTGTTGATGCCCTAGAGAATGATAAATCCATCCATCAATGGCGCTAGCAATGGGGAAAATTCCTGCTGCATAGAGGATTTGTGCAATGATAAGCGCTATCATATTAGCGGGCTTGAAGACAGAGAAGATAAAACAACCCCGTCATAAAAAACCAATCGTTACTGAATATTTACGCCGATATTTGTCAGCGAAAACAGCACAAGGAAAATCAAGAAGTAAAACGGTTACCGAAAAGGCGACTTGAAGTAAAGCCAATTGGGATAGAGTAACCCCCATAGACATGAGAAAAATAGCATGATAAACGCCGATTAACATCCGTACCGCGTGATAAGATCAGTAGGTTACTGCAAGCGTTCGAGATCTGTTCATTGTTTTGTTCCACAAACTTTGCAGTGGAGGATCTTTTTAAAGGAACGCTCTTCTGTGAAAAGCTTGCTACTCCATATTCCTATACGACAATCCGTGGAAAGGAAATCACCATAATTACCCCAAAAATTTAAGAGCATCGTTAGCACACATAGCAACTGAAAGAGCATTCACGGGAGGAACCGTTGCGACTTTAAAATTATTATTAATAGCAGCGCAAGCCTCATAGAGTAAACCGTCACTTTTTGGGGGAAGATTTCCTATGGATGAACCACATGCATAGCAACCAGTTTTTCCTAGTATGTAAAAAGGTCCAAATGCAGCTATATCATTGACATACCCAGAATTTATATAAGCTTGTTGATTCTTTACACACCACTCATTTACCCATGGCATCAACTGATCAGGTGTGTCAGCAGAAATAATCCATAAATCAGCTTTGGGTAATTTGTTGATATCCGTTTTGTCCATGATTGACATTTGTAGCTCAGTAACTTCACTTTCACTGTTTCTCTGCAATAATTCACGCCGAAGAACAGTGGTCTTAGGCAGTCCAACATCTTGTTCCGTAAAAAGAATTTGTCTGGTAAGGTTACTTATTTCGATCACATCATTGTCGACAAGAATTAATTTTCCTACGCCAAAGGATGCAAGTATCGCTGATACATGACTACCAATCCCACCACACCCTAAAATGACCACCATTTTTTGTGAAAGGGTATATTGAATGGTTTCTGGATCCATACCATAACTTTGATAATGGAGATGATTTCTTGAATATCGATTCTTGAAAATGTTGTCCGATGTCTCAGCCAAAACAAGAAAGTGGTTAGAAAAAAGAAAGTCAAATGCATGATTAAAATCCTCTTTTAACATGATTGACGATAGCGACTCGTAAGCTTCTTCTAGCGTCTTTTTCTCAATCCACTGCGCTGCGATAAGTACTAAATTTTCCCAGTATTTTCTTTCCTTGATATTGTCTAGTATGGAGATGATATCAATTTTGTTTTCAAGCAAAACTCTCAATGGAGTTTTGTTTAATGTTTATATTTTTTAACTCGCTAATTATTTTCATTCAACCAATCATAAGCATATTTTGTTTTATTACCAAAAAAAGAAGAAGAAATACAGACGGAATCTCTGTTACTAATGCATAATTTATATAGCGAATTCTACTATGTAATAAAGGTAAATTGATTGAATAGATTCAAAATACATTAAAATTCCAATTAAAATAAAAAAACTAAAAACCAATTACATCTCCTTCTAGATGATTTATTTTTGAAATAATTTATCTTTGTTCTAATTTAGTTCGTCTTTTTTATTATCCATTGGTAAAGGAGCGGGATGATCAGATAAACTGCGTAAATAAAGCAAAAGATCAGCACGATCTTGATCATTTTGTATTCCACGAAAAGACATTGTTGTGCCTGGAAATGCTTTACGTGGTGATTGTAGATAACGATCTAAATTTACAAAATCCCACCTTTTATTAGAATTTGCACGCAATGTTCGTGAATAAGCAAAGCTTGGTGATGCCGCTAAAGGACGATTCACCACATCCCAAAGCGCCGGGCCAACACGGCCAGATTCATTGTGTCCAGAAGTATGACATATAGCACATTGACGAAAAATTTTGCGCCCATTTTCAAGGTTACCCTGTTGAAGACGATCGTTTAATGGCAAAGAAGAGCTAGATATCTGTTGTTGCTCCTTGGAAACATTATTTTTTGTAACTGTAGGAGAATATTGAACCGCTGGGGAACTATCATAGATTATGTCGCTAAGTGTGGAAATTCCCTGAAAAATAATCAGCACAAAGAAACAAGAAAAAACAAAATAAATAACTGTTGAGCGATTCATAAATTAAATGTTCATCTTTTCATTACCATTCCCAGTTTAAGCTCTTTCCTTATAACATACAACATTATAAATACGTCACAACGGCATTTGGAACTTTGCAATGGCTCTTGAACCAATTATTCTTATTCCTGCCCGTATGGGCTCAACTCGTCTTCCTCAAAAAACTCTCGCTGAGATTTCTGGAAAACCAATGATTGTTCATGTTGCTGAACAAGCAAAAAAAGCTGCAATAGGACGTACTCTCGTAGCAACAGATCATAATGACATCGCCAAAGCCGTTACAGCTTATGGGCATGAATGTATCATAACATGTAACGATCATAAGTCTGGTTCTGATCGTATTTATGAAGCTTTAACGCTTATTGATCCTGAACAACGCTACAATACCATTTTGAATGTACAAGGTGATTTGCCCACAATAACACCTTATGAAATTATCAGTGCTTTACGCCCTTTGGAAAATAGCTTCACTGATATTGCAACCTTGGGTGCTAAAATCAGTGACGAAAATGAAAAAGTCGATCCGAATGTTGTCAAAATTATTGGAACACCACTTGCTCAAAATCGCCTTCGTGCTCTTTATTTTACCCGTGCAACGGCACCTTATGGAGATGGTCCCCTTTACCATCATATTGGGATATATGCTTACCGACGTGGAGCACTTGAGAAATTTGTGGCGCTTAAACCTTCTCCACTTGAACAACGTGAAAAACTTGAACAATTACGCGCATTAGAACATAATATGCGTATCGATGTAGAAATCATCGACACTATTCCCTTAAGCGTTGATACGCAAAATGACCTTGAAAGAGTACGTAAGATTTTAGCATGAAAGCACTTAAAAAAACCAATAAAATCTCTTTTCAAGGAGAATATGGTGCCAATTCTCATATTGCTTGCGCCAATATGTTTCCTGATATGGATGCTGTACCCTCTGCAACTTTTGAAGATGCCCTTAACTTAGTAGAAAGCGAGCAAGCTGATCTTGCTATGATTCCTATTGAAAATACTCTTGCTGGCCGTGTTGCGGATATTCATCATCTTTTACCACAATCATCCCTCTATATTATTGATGAATATTTTTTGCCTATTCATTTTCAGCTCATGGTTTTACCTGGCGTTACACATGACGAAATTAAAACCGTTCACAGCCATACACATGCCCTTGCACAATGCCGGAAAATTATACGAAATAATGGCTGGATACCTGTTGTTTCACCCGATACCGCTGGAGCTGCAAAATTTATTAAAAACAATGCAAAACGTTCACAAGCAGCTTTGGCGCCTCTCATCGCAGCAGAACTCTATGAGCTTGATATTCTTGAAAGAAATGTGGAAGATAACCCTCATAATATTACCCGTTTTGTCATCCTTTCGCGTTCTCAACGCTATGTTCCTAAACCCCAAAATGGCGAAAAAATTATCACTAGCCTTCTTTTTCGCGTACGCAATGTGCCAGCTGCTCTTTATAAAGCTATGGGAGGATTTGCCACAAATGGCATTAATATGACAAAATTAGAAAGCTACCAAATTGGTGGAAATTTCAATGCAACACAATTTTTCGTTGACATCGAAGGACATCCTGAAGATCCTATGATGAAACTTGCTCTAGAAGAGCTGTCTTTTTTCTCTGCTGAACTTCGCATTATCGGCATTTATCCGGCTCAAAATGGCCGAACTCCTCTATAAAAAATAATTCCATAGTATCGTTTTCATAGACATCGAAGAACATTTTAAAAATTTCATGATGCTATGCATCTTAGAAAGCCGTATCCTATTTTGCTAAAATGGCTTTATCATAAACATTGAAAAAAGTGAGCTTTACACTTCTTAAGGGAATACTTCCAATTTTCTAGATAATATATTTTCACGAATGACATAGATTAAGAACATAAATTCAGCACCAGTCAAAAAGATCAGCACAAAGTAAAAAGCTTCTCTTCAGCTCTCCTATTCCTGCCATACAAAAAACTCTTTAGAAAGATATGCTATCCTCTATAATAATTTATTTCAAAAGGAGAAGCATCAAATCTTACAAAGAAGGTTACACAATCATTCAATTTTTTTAGAAAACATCAAACAGTACCACTTTTCATCGTTTTGGATTCAAAAAATGTCAAAATGATTTTTATAAAGCTAAAAAATGCAATTTAACCCTGTTTTTCATAGTAAAGTTTGATCTTTCATATTGGTGGAAACTCATTTATAATCAGACTCCTTTTAGAATAAAAGGGGGAAAATAATGAAAAAAATTATCACTCAAGGACTGTTCGTTGCCAATATTCTCGTATGCTCTAGTGTTGCATTTGCTGGATTTGGTGAGACAAAATGGAACTTTGCGCCAAGTGAACGTGTTACAATTGGTGCGCCCGATAAGACAATGCATCAAGGTGTTGAATATGCTTGCAAAGCATTTAAACCTAAAAAAGCATCCTTTTATTTATCATACTCTTCGCCTACTGACCTAAAAAAACTAAAAATTGTTGCAGATGATGAAAAGAAAATAAAACATGATAAAGAACATAAACTCTTTACGCTTAAAGCTGTAAAATTCCTCGATATCAGTTTTCCTTCATCAGGACATTATACTTTTAAAAATATTACTAAGAGAAAAATTATTGGAATGGATTGTGATACAGGAGATTACAATTAATAATATTTCCAACAATATCTAAGCTTGTGTACGTTTTGAAAATACTTAAGTAAACCTTTTTTAGAAATTGAGCGTCGTAAATTATCAATGCTCGATTTTTGGAGGGGTAAACTTAAAAAATTGATGAGTGAACAATTTTTTAGCTAATAAATTGTTTTGTATTCTTGTTATCAGAGTAATTTTTAACAAAAACATAGTATCTATTATAGCAATGAACTCATCTCAAAAATTGTTACAGTCTCCACTTCTAACCATATACATAAACAAAAAATTACTTTGAGTTTATACGTATATGCCACATCCTGCAAAATGTGATCACAAAAAATAGCAAACATGTTCTGTTAACAGTTAAAGAAATGCAATAACATAGGATAAACTTAGATCTATTTGATTTCTAAGCATGCTGGAACTTACAATTGTATCATATTTTTGTTCACATCCATTTAAACTTAGTGCAAAAAATTAACTTATTCTCTTACAGTGCTAAAGACTGTATCATTCTTTAAAGTGATGTAATACCGATTACGCTGCACGATTTAAACAAATAATATTTCCCCCAATTTTAATTTATTACATGATCTGTATACTTTAATCTTTTTCTTTCCGTTTCTACAATTTTTTATAATGTCTTCAGAAGATATAATAAATAGTTTTATAGGATATAATTTGCTATTTATATTAAAATTTTTAAGGTACGGGATGTAAAAATAAAATCTTGAACATAGGATTTTTTAAACATGTATTTATTCAGATATAGCTTCAATGCTCATAAATCTTCTTGGAACAAACCATTTAAAAATCTCATAAAAATGAATGAGAAAATTTGATTATGAAACCCTTGCGAAAAGTCTAAGCTTCCTTGCTTTAAGAAAAAATTCAAAAAAAGTAAACACCCCTCTCCCTAAATAAATTTTAATCAATAGAAATCCCCTTAATACAGAACAAAACAACCATCTTGTGCATAATAAATCAAATAGGACAATCTCTCCCAATAGAAACCGATGAATCCCTAAACTGCTTATCATCCATAGTGCAAAAATGAAGTGCAAAGGAAAAATTCTTCGTTTTTCGTAGTATATTTCTTGTTTCTTAGCTTGATTTTTCCTTTTAAATCGACAATATGAGCGTGGGAGGTTGGTGATGGACGAACTGCTCGCCAACTGGGTCAGGTCTGGAAAGAAGCAGCCCCAACGAGTCTTTGTACGGGTCATTGTACCAGCCTCCTATGTTACTGTCTAAATCTTGTTCTTATTGTTTTCAGTGAAGTATTTTCAATTTTCAACGCTGTGTTATGTATGGAGCAGATAGGGGATTTTAGGCTGTCTTTAAGAAAATTGTCCTATTCCTTCAAAAAATAAATTGATTGAGAAAAAATCCTTTTATATTAAACTATGGTGTTAACCTGTTCCTTCGTATTATCGAACTATACGCATAAAGAGCTTCAAAGTTGGAATCGTTGATGGAAAATATACCGGTAGACACAACCTATCGTGTTCTTGCTCGCAAATATCGACCTCAAAATTTTTCTGACCTTATTGGTCAAGAGGCTATGGTGCGTACCCTCACAAATGCCTTTGAAGCAGGTCGCATTGCACAAGCATGGATGCTAACAGGAATTCGTGGAGTTGGTAAAACAACCACAGCACGTATTTTAGCACGTGCACTTAACTACAAAACAAAAGATATTGACCAACCAACAACCGTATTAAATACACTTGGTGAACATTGCACACAAATCATTGAAGGACGCCATATCGATGTTATAGAAATGGATGCTGCTTCACATACGGGTATTGATGACATTCGTGAAATTATTGAACAAATACGTTACCGTCCTGTTTCTGCTCGCTATAAAGTATATATTATTGATGAAGTGCATATGCTCTCGACACAGGCTTTTAATGGTCTCTTGAAAACACTTGAAGAACCACCAGCACATGTAAAATTTATTTTTGCAACGACAGAAATTCGCAAAGTTCCTATTACCATTCTTTCACGTTGTCAGCGTTTTGACTTACGGCGTGTTGAAGCAAAAATTTTGAGTGCACATTTGCGCCAAATTGCAAAATTTGAAAATGTAGAAGTGGAAAATCAAGCGCTCTCTATGATTGCTCGTGCTGCAGAAGGCTCTGTACGTGATGCTCTGTCCATTTTTGATCAAGCAATTGCTCATAGCAATGGGAATGTTAGTGCCATTGCAGTACGTGCAATGCTGGGATTAGCAGATCAAGCACGTATTATTGATCTCTTTGAATTCATCATGAAGGGCAATGTCGTAAGTGCCTTGCATGAATTACGTAGCCAATATGAGGCTGGTGCTGATCCTCTTACTATATTAACAGAATTAGCTGACTTCAATCATCTGGTGACACGTCTACGTTTCACTCCAGAAATAGCTGAAGACCTCTCACTCACCGAAGAGGAACGCTTAAAAAGCTTAGATTTTTCACAAAAACTTTCTATTCCTGTGCTATCGCGAAATTGGCAAATGTTGCTCAAAGGCTTACAAGAGGTGAGTCAGACAGCGCGTCCGCTTCAAGCTACTGAAATGTTACTCATTCGTCTTGCTCATACTGCCGATTTGCCCACTCTTGACGAAGCCTTGAAAAAACTTAACCAAGAAAAGACATCTCTCACAATCATTCCAAATTCTTCTCATCAAGAATCTACAAATGTAAAGAATACAACAAAAGTAACAACTGTATATGCCGATTCTTCCCAAAGCATTTCAAACATGCCTGCCAATCAGTCTGATTTAAAAACATCCGTAGGAAAAAAACTTAATCATTCCTTACAAGAAAAAGATTCAGTTGAAATTCAAACTTTTGAAAGCACAAATAATCCTGAAATAATAGAAACTCTTGAAACGTCAAAATCTGTTACGCTTTCTGAAAAGATTACACATCTATCACATCCCTCCACGGGGTGTGCAGAAGAAATGACCAAATCGCAAGCTACTGTTATCAATTCCTTGCACGATATTGTTAAATTAGCTGAACAGTATAATGAGATTCCTTTCAAACTCCTTATTAAAGAATTTGTGCATCCTGTTTCTTTTAAACCAAGGCATATTACCTTGAGGCTTTCTGAAAATGCTCCACATTCACTTGCTGGTGATATAGAAAAAATGCTTTTTCAATGGACTGAAAAACGCTGGACTATAACCTTTGTCAATGAAGGGGGAGGTCCTACCTTACAGGAGGAAAGTCTCGCTATCCAAAAGTCTCTTTTTTCCAATGCAGAAACAGATCCTGATGTTGCAAAAATACTTAACCATTTCCCAGAAGCAAAAATTGTCGATATTCGCCTTCATAAACAAGAAAATGACCTTGATTTACCACCTAATAGCTTTAAAAATGTTGATACTTTTGAAAATGACCGCGAAACTAACGATGAATAAGGATCCCCACTCCTATGCGTAACATGATGAACATAATGAAACAAGCCAAAGAAATGCAAGAAAAAATGCAAAAAATGCGAGAAGAACTGGCAAAACTTCAAGTAATTGGCACTGCAGGAGGTGGACTTGTCAGTATCACCTTAAACGGTCACAATGTTATAACAGCGATTCAAATTGATCCTTCTCTACTAACACCTGAGGAAGTTGAAGTCCTTGAAGATCTCATTATGGCGGCCTATAATGAAGCCAAAGCAAAAATTGAAATCGCTATAGAAGAAAGGACCAGACACATAACAGCAGGGATGCCTCTCCCATCAGGTTTTAAGCTACCATTTTAATGAAGCAAATTTTATGTAATCCTATGGGATAACAATATGTCTAAACACATTGCAGGACCTGAAATCGAGCGTCTTATTCAGCTTTTGGCACGGCTACCAGGTCTTGGTCCACGTTCTGCTCGTCGTGCTGCACTTCATCTTATCAAAAAAAAAGAAACATTGCTGGAGCCGTTAGGAGCAGCAATACAAACAACTGTGGATAAAGTTTGCATTTGTTCTGTTTGTGGAAACGTCGATACAATTGATCCTTGTTCGATTTGTACAGATCCACGCCGCGATGATACAACAATTATTGTTGTTGAGGATATCGCTGATCTGTGGGCTTTAGAACGTGCAAAAACTCTCGCCGCACGTTATCATGTACTGGGTGGGCACCTCTCTCCTTTAGATGGAGTAGGTCCTGACGAACTTAACATCACTCCCTTAATACAACGCGTTGTACAAAATCCAATTATGGAGATTATTCTGGCCGTCAATGCTACTGTTGAGGGACAAACAACGGCGCATTACATCACGGATCAGCTATCCAACTTTTCAGTTAAAGTGACTAAACTTGCCCATGGAGTACCTGTAGGTGGTGAACTTGATTATCTTGATGATGGAACTTTAGCTGCGGCTTTACAAGCGAGAACAAATCTTTAAAAGTTTTTTCTTATCCGCTATCTCTTTTATTTGTTATCATTGCTCTTTTTTGGGGGGAATATTAAATTGATAAAGAAAAATCTCTCACTTTTAAACGACTTTGGTCCCGGCATCTTGGTGTGTTTACTCATATCAGCCTTAGCGTATGGTCTAGAAGTTGTAGAAAAACAGCTCTTCGCAGAAGCGTGGCTTGAAAGTCTTGTTTTAGCAATTCTCTTAGGATCGATTACCCGTAGTTGTTTTACTTTGCCAGCATATTTTCAAAAAGGTATAATCTTTTGTGCAAAAACACTGCTTGAATTTGCTATTGTTCTTCTAGGAGCAAGTATTAGCGTACATGCCGTTTTTTCAGCCGGTTGGAGTCTGCTTGCTAGCATTGTATTTGTTATATTCATAACTATCCTTCTGAGTTTTTTTATAGGTCGAATTTTTGGGCTTTCTTCGCATTTAGCAATGCTTGTTGCTTGTGGGAACGCTATTTGTGGTAATTCTGCTATCGTAGCCGTTGCACCTGTCATTAAAGCAAAGCATGAAGAAGTAGCAGCATCTATTGCTTTTACCGCTCTTCTAGGGGTTGTTATTATTTTACTTCTCCCTGTTTTACATCCACTGCTCAATTTGTCATTGAGTCAATATGGTGTGCTTGCTGGCATGGTGGTTTATGCCGTACCACAGGTTTTAGCAGCAACGGCATCTGTTTCTTTTGTAAGCGTTCAAATTGCAACAGTTGTTAAATTGGTACGGGTTCTCATGTTAGGTCCTATTATTTTTGCCTTGTCAATTATTTACCATCGATCAGCACAAACCCGTTTGCGCTGGCATACCCTCATTCCATGGTTTATCATTGGCTTTATTATCATGATGTTGATCCGCTCCAGCAATCTTATTCCTGAAAGCACCCTTATCCCCATCCGATTTATTGCTCAGTTATTTACTGTCATTTCAATGGCAGCTTTAGGTCTAGGCGTTGATATCCGATCATTAAAAAAAGCAGGATGGCGTGTCATTTTGGCTTCAACCTGCTCCATACTGATCCTCGGAATTTGCAGTCTTATCATGATACAATTGAACGATTTAAACCATTTAACCTTTTGAAATATGCATTCTTAAATATTTTGACTTTTTTCAACGCAGCATGCAATCATTATACAGACTTACTAATATTGAAGCAGTTCTTCTATCAAATCAAATAAAAATTCTCTTATCATTTTAGATAAAAATGAAATACATTTTTGATATGCGTAGAAAACTATTAAACTGCTTTTTAGCACATCATTGTTTGCAACTAGAATTGTATAAAAATATAGACTTTATAAATGAACAATATTGTTTTTTATTCCATTTACTCTCGTTATAAGCAAGTTTTTATACAAGACTTACAAAATATGCTTTTATTGGAAAAATATAATGCGGCTTCAAAATTTCTCCTTTCAAATTGCTTTTACTCTCACTATGTTGCAATAGAGGTATGAAGGACAATTAAATCCATGTCAAAGAGAAAGGACTTTGTTGTTTATTAGTGCTCGCAATATTCCTAAATTATTGCAAAATAAACGAACAAAATAAAAAAACTAAAAAGCTCGGTGGACCTTTTGTTTATCACCTTATTCAACTAATGTATTTTTATGCTTATTCTTGCTATAGACACTGCTTCCATTTATTGTGCCGTTGCACTTGTTCGTCATAAATCTGTTATTGCGCGTATCAATGAGCGCATGCACAAGGGACATGCTGAAAAACTTATTGGACATATTGCACAAGTAATGAAACAAGCTAATATGCCCCTTCACCAAGTTGATCGGATTGCTGTCAATATTGGGCCTGGATCGTTCACTGGTGTGCGTGTAGGTGTTTCAACAGCACGCGCTTTGGCGTTAGCACTCGAAATACCAGCTGTTGGAGTAAGTGCTCTAGAGGCATTAGCGGCACAAACAACAAACAATACAAATACTGCACCAGCAATCACTGTTGTCATTGAAGCAGGAAGAGACATGTTCTACTATCAAAACTTCAATGAAGATCTCACCCCTTTAGGAGAACCAGGATTAAAAACGGTTGAAAACATCATCGTAGATTTACCGCAACAAACAAAATTAACCGGTCCAGCAGCTAATATTATTGCACGCTATATTATAGATAATAAAATAAACAACAAAATTATACGAGACCAAAGCTTCTGTGAAGCAGCTGACATTGTAAACTATGCCCATCTTGCTGCAAGCAAACAACCACAAAATCCGCCCCGCCCACTCTATTTACGTAATGCCGATGCAAAACAACAAACGGGTTTTGCTTTACCGCGGAAAAAATAATGTCTAAATTCTCATTGCAAAAAAAGTTTTTTGAGATTGCTCCGCTACAAGTTGATGATAGTGCTTCTCTTCATCAAATCCATCGCTCTTGTTTTGTTCCTGCTTGGGAGAAACACGCTTTTGCTGATTTCTTAACAGATTGTTCTATCTTTGGATACAAAGCCTTTCTTATTGAAAACCCTGAACAAATTATAGGCTTTTGCCTTTGCCGTCTTATTCTTGATGAAGCAGAAATTATCACAATTGCTGTTCACCCTCACTTTCGTCGAAAAGGAATTGGTACCTTTCTTATTGATAGTACACTTCGCCATCTCCACAATGAGCGTGCTATAAAATTATTCCTCGAAGTAGAAGAAATAAATCTTTCTGCTTTGAAACTTTATCACCGCTTCCAATTTAAACAAATTTCTAAACGTCCTGCCTACTACCAAACAAAAAATAGTTCAGGAAATGCAATCGTTATGCAAAAAACTTTTCAGCAAACAGATTGAGATTTATGTCAAAAACATTTAGACATGCACTATGAATAAAGTAGATCCTAAAAATACACCTTCTGTTCCCCCAAAAAAGGTTTTTATCAAAACCTATGGGTGCCAAATGAATGTTTATGATAGCCAGCGAATGACTGATAGTCTCAGTGCGCAAGGTTATGTTACAACACAAACACCAACTGACGCTGATCTTATTCTTGTTAATACCTGTCATATTCGTGAAAAAGCAGCAGAAAAACTTTATTCTGATCTTGGTCGCTTGCGGATAATGCGTCAAGAACGAGCCCCTGATAAACCTTTGATGGTTGGTGTGACTGGTTGTGTTGCACAAGCTGAGGGAAGTGAAATCTTACGCCGTGCTCCAACTGTGGATCTTGTTATTGGCCCACAAATGTATCACCGCTTACCAGATTTATTAGAAAAAGCAAAACAGGGGAAAAAAATTATTGAAACAGACTATGCTGTTGAAGATAAATTTTCTCACTTACCCCCTCATAATAAACGTGCTGTTAGAAAACGGGGCGTTAGCGCATTTTTAACAGTGCAAGAAGGATGCGATAAATTTTGCACTTTTTGTGTCGTTCCTTACACGCGGGGTGCGGAAATATCGCGACCTGTCGAACAAATTACCGAAGAAGCACGCCAACTTATTGAAGCAGGAGTCAAGGAAATTACGCTGCTTGGACAAAATGTAAATGGTTGGCATGGACAAAGTGTGGATGGTAAAACTTGGCGTCTTGGCGATCTTCTCTATCATCTTGCCAAATTGGATGGTTTAAAGCGTCTACGTTATACAACCAGCCATCCACGAGATATGGACGATAGTCTTATTGCCGCACATAGAGATCTTGACATATTGATGCCTTACCTCCATCTGCCTGTCCAATCAGGTTCGGATCGCATCTTAAAAGCAATGAACCGCCAACATAAAAGTATTGATTATCTTCAGCTTATCGAAAAAATCCGTACCGCACGACCCGATATTGCTTTTTCAGGTGATTTTATTGTAGGATTTCCAGGAGAAACAGACGAAGATTTTGAAGAAACTATTAAACTTGTTAAACAAGTCCAATACAGTTCTGCCTATTCTTTTAAATACTCGCCCCGCCCTGGAACGGCTGGTGCAACAATGAAAAATCATGTTGATGAAATTGTAAAAGATGCGAGACTCCAGCACTTACAAGTTCTGCTCCTTGAACAACAAGATGCATTCTTGCGTTCTAAAATTGGTCAAACAACCGATGTTCTTATCGAAAAGGCTGGGCGTCACGCTGGACAAATGGTAGGTCGTTCACCTTGGCTTTTACCCGTTGTCGTAGATACAGACGCTTCTACAGGATCGGTAGTAGAAATTCATATTAAAAACGCAAGTTCAAACAGTTTTGTCGGTGAAATGGCAAATCTATAGATACGTCTTTCATGCCTTGTGCACAACAGAGATTTTAAAAAGCTCTTTTATTTTTGCAGAAAATGATTACATTTAAAGCATGCATTTTATGAAAAATGTATTGTTTTCTATAAAGTTTACTGCAAAAAATATGCAGCACTTGTGTAAATATGGGAGAATAGGTTGAAAGCTTCAACCGAAAAAATAAAGCGCGTTAAAGAAAAAATAAATGCTTACTCTGAAAATACGCCTATCTTAGGAAAAGCAACCATACCAGATGCTCATCATGTTGTTCTCATTTTTGAAAACAATAAATATGCGAAAACGGTTTTTGGTAAACTCGACGAAAATCTTGCTCATATTGAAAAAAAACTTGGCCTTAGCATTCATCCACGCGGTAATGAAGTTTTTATCCATGGAAATATTGCTGCTATAAAACAGGCACAATACGTATTACAGCAGCTTTATGAACGCGCTAAAACACATCAAGAGCTCACTTTATCAGATACTGAAGGAGCAATTGCCATGGCAAATTTGCTACAAGAACAGCAAGAAGCCCCCATCACAATCCAACAGGGGGGAAAATATAGCCCCGCACGACTTAGTACCCATAAAAAAATAATCCATGCTAGGACCCCTACACAAGACGCTTATATACGCGCAATGGAACATAATGAACTTGTTTTTGGTATAGGACCTGCTGGAACAGGCAAAACATATCTTGCTGTTGCACATGCTGCAATGCTTCTAGAGCGTGGTATTATTGAACGTATTATCCTCTCACGTCCTGCCGTTGAAGCTGGAGAGCATCTTGGCTTTTTGCCTGGTGATCTGAAAGAGAAAGTTGATCCATATTTACGTCCACTTTATGATGCCCTTTATGATATGATTCCCGTTGAAAAAGTAGAGCGCATTTTAGCTTCCGGTGTCATAGAAATTGCTCCTCTTGCTTTCATGCGTGGGCGAACACTTGCTCATGCAGCTGTTATTCTTGATGAGGCACAAAATACCACACCTATGCAAATGAAAATGTTCCTCACCCGTCTTGGGGAAGGAACACGTATGATTATCACTGGTGATGTCAGCCAAATTGATTTACCTCGTGGACAAAAATCAGGTTTAAACGAAGCAATACGTATTCTTTCAAAAGTAGAAAATATTGCCATTATTCGGTTTGATGAAAAAGATGTTGTACGCCATCCCCTTGTTGCCGCTATCGTCCGTGCTTATGATAAAGATTCTGCTGTACAAATTGAAAAAATGTCATCCTCAAGCTCTTCCTTTTAAAAGTGAGTTTAATTTATCATGATTACTATCGATATAACTGTTGAGAGCTCTGGGTGGGATGATGAGCAGATACTTTATAACATCACTGAAAAAACATTAATAACGACAATGCATCATCTGTCATTAGAAAATATTGTAAGCGAAGTTAGCATGCTTTTTACGGATGACAAACATATGGCACAGATCAATGCAAAATGGCGTGGTAAAAACAAACCTACCAATGTCTTGTCCTTTCCTGCTTTTCCAATTAGAATTGGACAGATCCCAGGACTTATGCTCGGTGATATTATTATTGCACGAGAAACTGTTCTCCTAGAAGCGAAGAGAGAGGGAAAATTGTTTCACGACCATTTGACGCATATGATTGTTCATGGTGTTCTTCACCTCCTTGGCTATAATCATGAAACAGATGATGAAGCTCACCACATGGAAAAACTTGAAAGAGAAATTCTTCAAAAGCTTTCCATAAAAGATCCCTATATTGAATTGTTTTAAAAATGATAAAAATTAACTTCTTAAATTCATATCATCATCATACAATTTAAAGTTTCTTATGCCTCTATTATAATAAAGAAAGTTTGAAGATTTCAAAATCATGGCAAACAAAATAAATGTACCAAATAACCGTCAAACATCTTCTGTTATTGAAGAACATTCCTCTCAACAGACGAATCATACGGAAAAATACTCCCTGTTAAATCATTTATTTTCGTTTTTACGTGGACGTAATTCTACCTCACTGCGCGATGATCTTACCGTTGCACTGACAACCGATAATGAAAAAGATACAGCCCTCTTCTCACCTGAAGAACGTACTATGCTGCACAATATCTTACGTTTGCGTGAAGCACGTGTTGATGATGTCATGATTCCACGTTCCGAAATCAAAGCATTGGAAATAACCACTCCACTTGAGGAAGCTCTCAAATGTTTTGCAAAAATTGGTCATTCTCGCATACCTGTCTATGCTGAAACTTTAGATGATCCGCGAGGCATGATCCATATTCGCGATATCCTTAATTATATAACTCGCTTCATTATCAACTCAATCCAAACTGAGCAGAAATCCAATGTGCTACAATTAAATCATAGCTATTTACACACCCCCATCGGTGAATTGGATTTAATTCGAACCGTTCTCTTTGTTCCTAGTTCTATGCTAGCAAGCAAATTATTAACACGTATGCAAACCACACGAACACAGATGGCCTTGGTTATCGATGAATATGGAGGTACAGACGGTCTTGTTTCAATGGAGGATATTGTCGAATTAGTCGTTGGTGATATCGAAGATGAACATGATAATGTCGACAATGCTATCGTACGCGAACACAATAATAAATGGCTTGTTGATGCAAGGACAGAGCTAGAGGATGTTGAAAAAGCTCTTGGACCCGATTTTATTGTAGGGGAATATGGTGATGACGTTGATACTATTGGTGGTTTGATCGTTTCTATCCTTGATCGTATTCCTGCCAAAGGTGAGGTTATTGAAGCCGTACCTGGTTATCGATTTCATATTTTAGAAGCTGATAAACGCAGGATTAAGCGATTGCGCATTTTTCGTACTCCAGAAAATGAGAATTTTAAAAACAATGTCATCCCTAAAGAATAACCAAACGTTTTTAAACAATTTCACACTTTTCTTGTTTTCTGTTACCGGCTGGAAACGGCAAATGTGGGTATTCCTCTGTGGTGCCTTTACTTCTTTTGCACTTCCACCCTTTTATTTGACGCCTCTGTGCTTTTTAACTTTCCCCACCTTTATTATTTTACTTGATTCCATACGTGCTATCCAAAACAATAAAAAACGTTTTCTCACCTACGCTCTCAGCTGTGGAGTCTTTGGCTTTAGTTATTTTATTTGTAGCCTTTGGTGGTTGTGCAATGCTTTATTCACAGATCCAGTTGCTTTTGGTTGGGCAGTACCTTTTGCTATTTTGGGTCCTCCTCTCTACCTTTCTCTTTACTGGTTTTTTGCAGGATTCATTGTCGGTTTATTATGGACAAAAGGAATAGCACGCTTCTTTGTTCTGGCCTTCGCGCTAGGATTAGCAGAATGGTTACGCGCATTTTTATTTACAGGCTTTCCTTGGAATGCCCTTGGCTATACAGCTATGCCAACCACAATGTTCATGCAATCCGATGCTATCGTTGGGCTTTACGGTATGAATATTCTTGCCGTCTTAGTTTACAGCTTACCAACTGTTCTATTAACAGATGAAAAAAAGAAAGCCGCACTTTCTCTTTGTTTATCACTTATACTGGTCCACAGTGGTTTTGGGTTTTATCGACTCCATACCATACCCAATATAGCAGATGATCAAAAAAGTGGTTATTGGGTGCGTATTGTTCAACCTTCTATCCAACAAGATATAAAACTGAATAATACAACACGAGAAGCTATATTTGCAGCCCATATGCGTTTGAGTGCAGCACCAACATCTGGTCACAATCGAGAACCTGACTTTATTGTATGGCCTGAAGCATCTGTCCCTTATCTCCTCTATGATAATTCTACGACCACAATGCGTATTGCTTCTCTGCTAAAACCTAAACAGTGGGCTATTATTGGTGCAATACGAGCTAGTAATGTTTCCCTTAATGCGCCAATGCAATACTTTAATACAATTGCCGTTATTAATAATAAAGGGAATGTTTTAAATACTTCCGATAAACTGCATCTAGTTCCTTTTGGTGAATACCTCCCCTATCAGAATTTATTGAAAAAACTTGGATTGCATATCCTTGCTGATAATATTGGTGGATATAGTGCCGCAAGTGCGCGTGAAATTATCACGATGCCAAACGGTTTTTCTTATCTTCCACTAATTTGTTATGAAGTCATATTTCCTCATGAAATGACTTTTAAAGGCTCCTCTCCTCAAGCAATCATTAATGTTACAAATGATGCGTGGTTTGGTGTAACGCCTGGTCCTTATCAACATCTTCAACAAGCACAGCTTCGTGCCATTGAACTTGGAATCCCTCTCATACGCGCCGCCAATAATGGAATATCAGCTGTTATTGATTCTTATGGACGAATCGTTGTAGCTCTCCAGCAGAATGCTGTTGGCATTATTGATTCACCAATTCCATCATCTATTACTCCTATAGCAAGCAATGAATATAGAATATTCTCTACTTTTATCTTATTTGTTCTTATGCTATTGTGTCGTATCGGTTTTGGTTCTACAAGACACCTTAAATGATTCAAGTGCCCATCTTCGGTATTACATTATGTGTACCGGTAATGTTGGGAAAAAATATTACATATTATTTTAATTATATGATAAATCAACTTCATAGAAAGCTGATGTTGATTTAGAAGTAAAGTGCTGGAAATAAAGAGTTGCATTATGACCGAGACTAAAAAAAAGCCCGACCCTATAGATATCTATGTTGGAACCCGCATTCGTTTACGTCGTAATATTTTAGGACTTACTCAAGAAAAACTAGGTGAGAAATTGGGGGTTACTTTCCAGCAAATACAAAAATATGAAAAAGGTACAAACCGTATTGGCGCAAGTCGCCTTCAAGCAATTGCAGAAATTATGGATGTTCCTGTTTCCTATTTTTTTGATAAAGGCATTAATACGCAAAATGTGGAAGGCTTTGCTGAAAGCGATAACGATTTTATGGATTTTTGCTCTAGTAATGAGGGAATCCAACTGATGCGTGCTTTTACGAATATATCCGATGCGAAGGTGCGTCGAAAAATTATTGACTTAGCAAAAGCACTGTCTGAAGAAGATATGACAAACAAGCTATAAAATAAAGATTACGTTTTTTCTCTCCAGCTTATAAATTGAGCATTGACGATTTGCCATGGGATTGGCAAATAAGGGCGATTTTAATAGACAATTTCATAAACTGTTGGTTTTCTTTTTTGAAGGAGTTCCTATGCCGCATCAAGATTATCTTTTTACGAGTGAGTCGGTATCGGAAGGACATCCTGATAAGATTTGCGACCGTATTTCTGATGAAATCGTTGATATGGTCTATAAAGAAGCGCAAAAAACTGGTACAGATCCTTGGCTCGTGCGGGTAGCTTGTGAAACACTCGTAAGTGTAAATCGTGTCGTTATCGCTGGTGAGGTACGTGTACCTCATACTCTCTTAAAAAGAGACAAAAATAAAGAATTAATCTACGATGAAAATGGCTGTTCTCTCATTGATCCCACACGTTTTCGTGCAACAGCACGTCGTGCCATTCGTGCGATTGGTTATGAACAAGTAGGTTTTCATTGGAAGACTGTTAAAATTGATGTTCTTTTACGTCCCCAATCAACGGATATTGCACGTGGAGTTGATAATGCTACGGATCGCAATGGTGAAGAAGGAGCAGGTGATCAAGGTATCATGTTCGGATATGCTTGCCGTGAAACACCAGATTTCATGCCAGCTCCCATTTATTATGCGCATAAAATTCTCAAACTTCTTGCTGCAGCCCGCCATAAAGGAGAAGGAGAGACTGGAAAATTAGGACCAGATGCTAAAAGTCAAATAACAATACGCTATAAGAATGGAAAACCAATAGAAGTAACGTCCATCGTTCTTTCAACACAACATTTAGATGAGAGTTGGGATTCGGATAAGATTCGTACAGTAGTTGAGCCTTATATTCGTCAGGCTTTACAAGATATTCCCATTTCAGACCAATGCAGTTGGTATATTAATCCAACAGGAAAATTTGTTATTGGAGGTCCTCAAAGTGATACTGGACTGACTGGGCGCAAAATTATTGTTGATACTTATGGGGGAGCCGCCCCCCATGGTGGAGGTGCTTTCTCAGGAAAAGATACAACAAAAGTTGATCGTTCTGCTGCTTATGCCGCACGTTATCTCGCTAAAAATATTGTTGCGGCCAATTTAGCAGAACGATGCACCATTCAACTATCCTATGCGATTGGCATTGCACAACCCCTATCCATTTATCTTAATCTTCATGGAACAGGAAAAGTCGATGAAAAAATTCTTGAAGCAACCATTCGCAAAATAATGGATCTTTCACCAACAGGCATTCGAAAACATCTTGACCTCAATAAACCTATTTATACAAAAACAGCTGCTTATGGTCATTTTGGACGCACACCAAAAGATGATGGTTCATTTTCATGGGAAAAAACTGACTTGATTAAAACACTTCAAACGATGATTAAAATACCATGATTGATCATAATACACATGCGCGTGAAGCTTTTTTTGGTCGCCGACAAGGAAAACGGCTACGAAATAGCCAGCTTACGCGTATCGAAATGCTTCTCCCAACTCTTCATATTGATTTAAATACCCTCCCACCTTTAGATTTAACATCTCTATTTGCCAATAAAGTAAAAGAAGTTCGACTTGAAATCGGTTTTGGTGGAGGTGAACATTTGCTTCATGAAATGGAACATTTTCCACAAACTGGTTTTATTGGTATCGAACCCTTTGTCAATGGCATGGCAAAGATATTGCTGTCTCTTGAACAGCATAAACAGCATCAAAGTCAACTTCGCCTCTATGACGATGATGCCACACGCCTCCTTGATTGGCTTCCAGATGCATCACTTGATGGAATAGACCTCTTCTATCCTGATCCATGGCCTAAAAAGAAACATTGGAAACGACGTTTTATCAACATAAAAAATCTTAATCGTTTTGCTCGCGTTCTTAAAGTAGGAAAAAAATTCCGCTTTGCCAGCGATATAGACAGTTATGTAAACTGGACCCTTTATCATTGTGCACAACATCATCACTTTGAGTGGGAAGCAGAAAAACCTCAAGATTGGAAAACCCCTTATCCGCTCTGGATAAGTACCCGCTATGAAGCTAAAGCTCTGCGTGAAGGACGGATACCCACTTATCTTACCTTTGTCAAAAAATAAATGGTCAAATGCTTTTCTTATAAACAACTTGAAAAATTTTGAATTTAAGAGTATCAATAAGAAAATTCTTGGTCTTGTGATGAGGAGTGGGCCGTTGGACCCGCTCTTTTTTAATGTCATAAAGCCTAAGAAAAATGACTTGGGTAAAATCTATGAACGAAACTGAAAAAATAAGCGGCCTTGACGAACCACGTCTGTTTGAAGAAGATGGTGTTGAAGCACGCGTTGGGGCTCTTATCATACCATTACTTAAGCCCTTAGGTTATCGTCTGGTTCGCGTAAAGCTTCTTGGTTTAAATGGCTTAACACTTCAAATTATGGTAGAACGCGCTGATGGCTCTATGACCGTAGAAGATTGTGAAACTGTTAGCCGAACTGTTTCACCCTTTCTTGATGTGCAAAATATTATTGAGCGCAAATATCATTTAGAAATTTCATCTCCTGGAATTGACCGTCCACTGGTAAGAAAATCTGACTTTTTGCATTGGCAAGGACATATTGCAAAAATTGAAACTAAAAGAACAATTGATGGACGCCGAAAATTTCGTGGAACACTGACAAATATTACACAAGATGGATTTACTTTAAACACCGATAAAGTCGCTTATGGAGAAGCCATGTATATCTCTATTGCCTTTTGTGATATTATAAATGCACATCTGGTGCTTACTGATGAACTTATTCGCGACGCATTGAAAAAAAATAAAGATTTAAATCAACAATTTATTTCCGAAGATAATTCTATCTCAAAACAGACATCAAATTACAAAAGTTAATATCACTGGGAAATGCCTATCGTGTGGCACAAAGAAGGAGAAAATTGATGGCTACAAGCGCTAACAGGCTTGAAATTCTGCAAATTGCAGATGCTGTTGCACGTGAAAAATCAATTGACCGTGAAATTGTCATTTCTGCGATGGCTGATGCTATTCAGAAAGCGGCACGTTCTCGTTATGGTCAAGAAACCAATATCCGTGCTGAAATCAATTCCAAAACAGGTGAAATTAAATTACAACGCCTGCTAAAAATTGTTGATGTCGTTGAAGATTACACAAGTGAAATCACTTTGTCTGATGCACTTAAACGTCAAACGGATGCAAAAATTGGTGATTTTTTTGCCGATCTTTTACCTCCTATGGATTTTGGTCGTATCGCCGCGCAATCTGCTAAACAGGTTATTGTGCAAAAAGTACGCGATGCAGAGCGTGACCAACAATATGAAGAATTTAAAAATAAAATTGGTGAGATTATTTCTGGTACAGTAAAACGTGTGGAATATGGCAATGTTATCGTTGATCTAGGGCGTGGCGAAGCTATCGTGCGTCGTGATGAGTTAATTCCACGTGAATCTTTCCGTTATGGGGATCGTATTCGTGCCTTTGTCAATGATGTGCACCGTGAAACACGCGGTCCACAAATTTTTCTTTCACGCACACATCCTCAATTTATGGTAAAACTTTTTACTATGGAAGTACCAGAAATCTATGATGGTATTATCGAAATTAAATCCGTTGCCCGTGATCCTGGTTCACGTGCTAAAATTGCTGTTGTCTCACGTGATGGTTCCATCGATCCTGTTGGAGCGTGTGTGGGAATGCGAGGAAGCCGCGTACAGGCTGTGGTTGCAGAATTACAAGGCGAAAAAATTGACATCATTCCTTGGTCTCCTGATGCGGCAACGTTTATCGTTAATGCACTACAACCTGCTGAAGTTTCCAAAGTTGTGCTTGATGAAGATGCCGAACGTATTGAAGTCATTGTGCCTGATGACCAACTTAGCCTTGCGATTGGACGGCGAGGACAAAATGTTCGTCTTGCTTCACAATTAACGGGGTGGAATATTGATATTTTAACGGAAAAAGAAGAATCTGAAAATCGCCAAAAAGAATTTACCGAACGCAGTAAACTGTTTATGGAATCCTTGGATGTTGACGAAATGATCGGACAGGTTATGGCATCAGAAGGTTTTTCTTCTATTGAGGAAATCGCCTATATTGATCTCGAAGAAATCGCTTCCATTGATGGTTTTGATCGTGAAACTGCAGCCGAAATCCAAAGTCGTGCACGCGAATATATTGAAAATAAAGAAAAAGAGCTTGATGAAAAGCGTAAAGAACTTGGTGTTTCTGACGAATTGCTAAAACTGCCTGGAATAACAAGTGCTATGTTGGTTGCTGTTGGCGAAGACGGTGTAAAAACAATAGAAGACTTTGCTGGCTACGCAGTCGATGATTTGGCTGGTTGGAGAGAACGTAAAGAAGGACAGACACAAAATTTTTCTGGTATCCTGACCCCATTTGATATTACACGTGCTGATGCAGAAGCTATGGTTTTGTCAGCACGCGTGAAAGCAGGCTGGATAAATGAAGCAGATCTTGTTAAAGAAGCTCCTGTAGAAAGTGAAAATTCTGTGAAAGATGAAAAAACAGACAATTGAGAGCGTGGATAAACTTTAAATGAATGAACGAACCTGCATTGTGACCAGAAAGAATGCTTCAGCAAAAACGCTGATCCGTTTTGTTGTTGGTCCCAATAACCAAATTGTCCCCGATCTTAAAGCGCATTTGCCAGGACGGGGGGTTTGGATTTTTGCTCGTCATTCTACCATTGAAGCCGCAATCAAGAAAAAAGCTTTTCATAAGAGTTTTAAAAGAGATGTTGAAGTAGTACCAAATCTTGCGCATATTGTTGATACACTTTTGCTAAAATCTGCTCTTGCAAACCTTTCTCTGGCACGGAAAGCAGGTGCTGTTGTTATGGGAGCAACAAAAGTTGATGCCGCTATCCGCTCTGGTCAAGTTATTCTCGTACTTCATGCTAAAGAAACAACAGAAGATGGAAAACGGAAAATTGCGCAAGCTATCCATACAATACAACAACAAACAAATCAAAATATCAAAACCATATCTTTATTTACAAGTGATGAAATGCGCGTAGCTTTTGGTGCTAATCCTGTCATGCATGCAGCCTTATTAGACACTAAAGCTGCTGAAGGATTTCTTAAAACAATACATAAATTACTCGCCTATCGTGATGAAAAACACAGCAAGCCTGGTGAAATAACGGCTCAAGCCGTGAAGGAAGTACAATGAGTGAAAATAACAACGACAAAATAACAGGCAAAAAGACACTAACCTTAAAGCGGTCAGTCCTAGAAACAAGTACGGTTAAACAAAATTTTAGCCATGGTCGCACAAAAGCTGTAGTTGTTGAAACCAAACGGCGCAAAATTATGCGACCTGATGAAAAAGCTGAAGTACAACAGCCTATTACAAAACCACATGTGGCTTCTCAACGTTCTAAACCACGATTTGAAGAAGAGAAGCCTAGTAAACCAGTCGCTAAAAGCAATCTCTCATCCGCTGAAATGGAAGCGAGACTTCGTGCGTTAGAAGAAGCACATATCCAAGAAAAAATAGCGCGTGAACGAGCTGAAGAAGAAGCAAAACGTGCAAGAGAGAGTGAAGAAAGTTTGCAGCAATCAATTCAAGAAACAGAAATACATCAAGAAGAAGAAAGTCCACCGGTACAAACGCCCGCTCTTAATCCTGTTCACGCTCCCATAGAACCGATAGATATTCCTATCACACCTAAAAATACAACTGTCATTGAAAAACGTAAAGCCGATGACAATAAAGAAGATGATCGACATAGCCGACGTGCTAACCTTGCTAAATCAGAAGTACGTGCACCAAAAGTGGTAAAAGGTGCTGATGAGCGACGCCGTGGAAAACTAACCCTTAATAGTGCTTTGGACGAAGAAGGTAATGCACGTGGACGCTCGATGGCTGCAATGCGCCGCCGACAAGAGAAATTTAAACGTGCACAAAACCAAGAACCAAGAGAAAAAATTTCCCGCGAAGTTGTGCTTCCTGAAACCATTACAATTCAAGAACTTGCACAACGTATGGCTGAACGCTCCGTTGATGTTATTAAATTTCTGATGAAACAGGGACAAATGATGAAACCCGGCGATATTATTGATGCTGATGTTGCTGAACTCATCGCTGTTGAATTTGGTCATACTGTTAAACGTGTTTTAGAATCTGACGTGGAAGAAGGCATCTTTAATATCGCTGATAATCCTCAGAAAATGCGTCCTCGTCCTCCAGTTGTGACAATTATGGGCCATGTCGACCATGGAAAAACTTCTCTACTTGATGCTATTCGAAAAGCGAATGTTGTTTCTGGCGAAGCAGGCGGCATTACACAGCATATTGGTGCTTATCAAGTGGAACAAAATGGTCAAAAAATCACTTTCATTGATACGCCTGGACATGCTGCCTTTACAGCCATGCGTGCGCGTGGTGCGCGTGTTACTGATATTGCCGTTCTGGTTGTCGCGGCTGATGACAGCGTCATGCCGCAAACAATTGAATCAATTAATCATGCCAAAGCTGCTGGTGTACCCATTATTGTTGCTATCAATAAAATTGATAAACCCGCTGCTAATGCTCAAAAAGTGCGTACAGAACTTTTACAACATGAAGTATTTGTTGAAACTATGGGCGGAGAGACTTTGGAAGTCGAGGTGTCTGCTAAAACTGGACAGAATCTTGATAAACTTCTTGAGGCTATTCTTCTGCAAGCAGAGATTCTTGATCTAAAAGCAGATCCCCAACGAACCGCAGAAGGCGTTGTCATTGAAGCAAAACTGGATCGGGGACGTGGATCTGTTGCTACAGTTCTTGTTCAGAAAGGCACATTGCACCCTTCTGATATTATTGTTGCTGGCAATGAATGGGGGCGTGTACGCGCTTTGATTGACGACCATGGTCGTCATGTCAAAGAAGCCGTTCCTTCTACACCCATTGAAATTTTAGGTATGCAAGGAACACCGCAAGCTGGTGATCGTTTTGCGGTTGTCAGTCATGAAGCAAAAGCACGTGAAATTGCTGAATACCGTCAGCGATTAGCGCGTGATAAAGCTGTTGCTAGACAAACCGGTTCTCGTGGTTCTCTTGAACAGATGATGACAAAATTACAAACCACTGGTATTAAAGAGTTTCCTCTGATTATTAAAGGAGACGTACAAGGATCAATTGAAGCAATTGCTTCAGCATTGGAAAAATTAGGAAATGAAGAAGTGCGAGCACGCATTGTACATTCTGGTGCTGGGGGTATTACTGAAAGTGATATTTCTCTTGCTGAAGCTTCTCATTCCGCTGTAATTGGCTTTAATGTTCGCGCCAATAAACAAGCACGTGATTGTGCAAAAACACAAGGAATTGAAATTCGCTATTATAATATCATCTATGATCTTGTTGATGATATAAAAGCTGCCATGTCAGGATTGCTTTCACCAGAACAGCGTGAAACTTTCCTTGGTAACGCCGAAATTTTAGAAGTCTTTAACATTACAAAAATCGGAAAAGTTGCAGGTTGTCGTGTCACAGAAGGTAAAATAGAACGAGGTGCTGGTGTGCGGCTTATCCGCGATAATATTGTCATTCATGAAGGAAAGCTTAAAACACTCAAACGTTTCAAAGATGAAGTCAATGAAGTACAAAGTGGCCAAGAATGTGGGATAGCATTCGAAAACTATGAAGATATACGTGCAGGAGACAGTATTGAAACCTTCCGCATTGAACATATTAATCGTACATTATAAAATAACCCAATGACTTTTCTTTATCTTGAAATGAGAAAAACTATTGGTTTTTTGTATAGCACCTCTATCCTTTCTTAATTTTTTTAAGATAATCAAAAAAAGAGGTGTTGTGATAAGGATCAAACTTTAATGAAACATGCAGGGCCATCACAACGGCAACTTAGAGTAGGTGAACAAGTGCGCCACGCAGTAGCGCATATACTGCAGCGTGGCATTTTACTTGAGGATCTTCTCAAAAATATGGTAATTTCTGTCTCTGAAGTACGCATGTCGGCAGATTTAAAAATTGCTACCTGCTTTATTTCTCCTCTTAGCACTCTTAAAAACGCAACGCATATTGATGTCGTTGATATTCTCAATACACATAGCCGTTTTATCCGTAGAGAAATTAGTCATGTATTGCGGCAGATGAAATATATGCCTGAACTACGTTTTCGGCTTGATAGTAGTTTTGATAATTTTTCAAAAATTGATGCTCTTCTTCGCTCCCCTGAGGTAGCGCGTGATCTCCACCATAATGATGAAGTTGAGGATTAAAAATATGGTGCGGCAACGTAAAAAAAAAGGTCGTTCCATTTCTGGCTGGTTTATATTTGATAAACCAAAAGGAATGAGATCAACAGAAGCTGTCTCACAAATAAAATCATTCTTTCATGCGCAAAAAGCAGGACATGCGGGTACACTTGATCCTCTTGCTTCTGGTCTCTTGCCAATTGCGTTGGGTGAAGCAACTAAAACCGTTCCCTACGTGATGCAAGGTACAAAAACTTACCGTTTTCAAATTGCTTGGGGGGAAGAGAGATCAACAGATGATCTAGAGGGTGAAATTACAAAAACATCTCTCAAACGTCCAACACAAGAAGAAATACGTGCCCTTCTCCCTCAATATACAGGTGTCATTTTGCAAACACCTCCACAATTTTCGGCAATTAAAATTTCTGGTAATCGTGCCTATGATCTAGCCCGTGACGGTGAGACTGTGGAAATTCCACCACGCCAAGTCGAAATAGAAACTTTTAAATTAATAGAGACTCCTACCAACGAGCGTTCTATCTTTGAAGTAACCTGCGGAAAAGGAACCTATGTACGTTCCTTAGCGCGCGATATGGGACGTGATCTTGGTTGTTATGGACATATTGCTGATTTAAGACGTATCGCAGTGGCACCTTTTTGTGAAAATGATCTTATCACATGGGATACGCTAAAAGCGGCAGGACTCGATAAAAACATAACAGATGAAAATGATACTCCTCGCAAAAGAGATTTTTCAATACTGGATGCACTTTTAATTGAAACAGGTTCTGCACTGGATTGTCTGTCTCATTACACCCTTAATGAAACCCAAGCACGGCAAGTTATGAGGGGGGTCCCAGTACCTATCTACAATCACAATACATCTCTTGATGAAGATGAGGTTTGTGTTTTTTACAAAGAGCAACTTCTTGCTATAGGCATTCTTGACAAAATTCTCTTCAAACCAAAGCGAATTTTTACAATTTAATTCATTCTTTTTCACAATAAGATTTTGAAAAAACATTTTTTCTAAATAAAAAGAAAATAGCTCCTTGTATTGTCTTATACTCAGCCTTTTACAATAGTTTGTATTTAATGCTTAAAATCTGTGATCTGTTCAAAAGTCTCATCCTTACTTGCCTGATACAAAGACAAAAAACCAACTTCGTTGTTGTAAATTGTCTCTTTCAACTATTCTTGGATATACGCGTATATATTCCCTATGTTAAGAGATTTTTATGGAATAAAAAACAGGCTTTAGCTTAAACAAATTGCACTATTCACGACCTCTAATTCTTTGTTTAGAAGAAATTTATTCTCAACTGACTAGCAGTATAAAGTGTTCATTTAACCTCTAAAATTGCTGCTTTTTTGTTCATACTCATCACTTATTCATAAAATGGTATTGCGCATATTGAATAGATTACAAAAAATTGTTTTTGTTCTCTTACCATCAAGGTAATTGATCAGCAGAAGACTTTAAAATCATTTCATTGGCTTGTGGTATTGTTTGTCGTTCAATCATGCGATGGACTCTTATACCATTAGGTGCACGATTTAAATGACGCAGAAGTTTATTCACCTCTGCATCTGCTTTTATGCGACGATAATTATGGCGTAAATAGTCTACCCATGTTGGCATATGATATGCTTCTGTCCAATACTCAGGTCTTTCAAGATCGCGTAAGAGAACCCATTGGCGAGCGCCATCACGTAAACGAATATGGCGACGACGGGTCATAACTTGAAGAAACTCTTCGAGATCATTTTCATGAATTTGATAATCAATCATTATCATGATTGGACCACTTTGTGCTTTTAAGTCAAGTAAAAGCTCTGGTTCTCTAAAATGATCAAGTGGATCTAAATCTATCTGGGGAATTTCCTGAATTCTAAACTTTACTCCTGCAAGGGCTCCACAAACCAAGAAGAGAGAACAAATACTCAAAGCAATTGTTGGGGAATAACCATCAGCCAAAGCCCCCCAAATTGCACTTCCAACAGCCATCCCTCCATAGGAAGACGTTTGATAAAGTGCTAAAGCACGTGCAACAACCCAGCGTGGTGTAGAAAGCTGTACCGATGTATTAAACAGCGATAATGCCAAAACCCAAGATAAACCAGCAGGAAATAAGGCAATATGGCTTATAATCAATGAACGACTTATTGCTAAAACGAAGCAAGAAAAGGCAAAACCCATAAATGCACTTGCAATAATTGTCTCTAAACGAAAATAATTTCGCACAGATGAATTAATAATACCTGCTGTCATGGCTCCCAAACCAAAACAACCAAGTAATGTACCATAAAGAAGTGCGCTTCCTCCAAGAATTTTATGCACAACAATTGGCAAAAGTGCCAAAATCGAGATCGCCCCAATACCAAAAAGGAAAGCCCTGACCATAATACTGAGAAGATTAGGTGACATCGCAACATAACGTAAACCATCTGAGACAGCGCCTAAAAATCTTTCCCGTGGTAAGACATTGTTTTTATAGTTTGGTTTCCAGAAAAACAAAGCACCAATTAAAGGAATGTAACTTATCACGTTGAACAAAAAAGCGGCGGCGGCCCCTAACATTGCAATAATTGCACCACCAATAGCAGGACCTACACTACGCATCAAATTAAAGCCAACACTGTTCAAACTCACAGCAGCAGGAATATTTTCCCTGCTCACGATATCTCCTATTGTCGCCTGCCAAGAAGGATTATAAAAGGCTGTTCCACAGCCAATCAAGAACGTGAAACATAATAAAAGTGAAGGTGTTAGAAAGCCCATATAAGTTAAAATAGCCAAACTCATTGATACAACCATCATCATAATTTGCGCATACAGCATAATTTGACGACGATTAAAATTATCAGCTAATGCCCCTGCCATCAGCGAAAACATCACAAGTGGTAATGTTGTAGCACTTTGAACAAGCCCAACCATGGAATGCGAAGAACTAATCAACGCCATTAACCACCCTGCTCCTACAGCCTGTATAAGCCCCCCTAAATTAGAAATGAGCGTGGACAACCATAAATTTCGAAATACCGAATTACGAAAAAGTTTGAATGTTGAAACGCTCTGCATCTTTTGCCTCCAAGTCGGTATTTATCGCTTTTGTTATCATACATACACTCTGTAAAGCAGTCATCTTTGTATCAAAAGGATGCATAATTCTTTAAAAACTTCTCATACAACCCTGTTAAAATTAATATTTCAAAACAAAACCCCTCATTTAAGGAAAATCTTCAATGCTTTTAAGGGCTAGCATTTTAACCTCCTTTCCTATATAAGTGTCAAGGTAAGTGAGAGTCTTCAACTCTTCTTATTTCTTCATAGACCCTTGCTGAACGACATCTCGGCTATGGGTGACGTTTGTTTCTTTATTTTTTGAAAGGATGATACGATGTCGATTACAACTGAACGTAAACAAGCTCTTATTGCAGAATATGCAAATAAGGTTGGTGATACAGGATCTCCAGAAGTACAGGTTGCTGTACTGTCTGAACGTATTGCCAATTTAACGAACCATTTTAAATCACACAAAAAGGATAACCATTCTCGTCGTGGTCTTTTAAAGATGGTGTCTCAACGCCGTCGCCTTCTTGATTACCTTAAAGGAGTTGACCAAAATCGTTATCAAACACTTATCAAGAAATTAGGTTTGCGTCGCTAAAAGAAAAATGGGTGGATAATATTTCTACAAAATTCACCCATTTTTAGCTTGCTGCTTTTAGTTAAAACTGATGAGTAACTATCATGAGGCAGGATTACTGGTTGCTTCGCGTTTAAATTGCGATTTGTTTCTTTCTTTTCGCGAAAAAACAGAAGTATCTTGGTGTCCTGTCTATGGCTTTAAAATCTGCTACGCAAAACAAGAATGTAACCAATCAAAGATGTGAACACTGGTTATTAAGGATAAAAAATGTTCAAAACACACAAGATAGAAATTGAATGGGCTGGTCGGCCACTCACCATTGAAACAGGGAAAATAGCGCGTCAAGCTGATGGTGCAGTGATTGCTACCTACGGTGAAACCATCGTCTTAGCAACTGTTGTATCAGCAAAAAGTCCAAAACCAGATCAAGATTTTTTTCCACTCACTGTTAATTATCAAGAAAAGTCTTATGCTGTTGGTAGAATACCTGGTGGTTATTTAAAACGTGAAAGCCGACCAACAGAAAATGAAACTTTAATTTCACGTTTGATTGATCGTCCCATTCGTCCCCTCTTCGCTAACGGTTATAAAAACGATACACAAGTTATTGCTTCTGTTATACAACATGATCTTGAAAATAATCCTGATATCCTTGCCATGATTGCATCTTCTGCTGCTTTAACTCTATCAGGTGTTCCTTTCATGGGGCCCATTGCTGGTGCACGTGTTGGCTATTGTAATGGACAATATGTTCTCAATCCTCATATAGATGAAATGCCCGAATCAAAACTTGACCTTGTTGTTGCTGGAACGGAAAGTGCTGTATTGATGGTTGAGTCAGAAGCACAAGAATTACCAGAAGACATCATGTTGGGTGCTGTTATGTTTGGGCACAAAGGTTTGCAACCTGTTATTGATGCTATCATAAAGCTTGCTGAAGTCGCCGCAAAAGATCCACGTGATTTCATTCCCGAAGATCTCTCTGATCTCGAAAAAAACATGATAGAAATGGCCGAGCAAGATATACGAAAGGCGTATACAATTACTGATAAACAGGAGCGTTATGCTGCCATTGATGCACTAAAAACAGAAGTCATCAATAAATTCATGCCAGAAACAGAAGAAGACTGTAAATTTAGTGCAGATCAAATTGCTACCGTTTTCAAACAATTGCAAGCGAAGATTGTACGCTGGAACATTCTTGATACGGGAAAACGTATTGATGGACGTGATCTTTCAACAGTACGTCCCATCCAATCAGAAGTCGGTCTTTTACCACGAACCCATGGGTCTGCACTTTTTACCCGCGGAGAAACACAAGCAATGGTTGTTTCTACACTTGGAACCGGTGAAGATGAACAATATGTTGACTCCTTAACAGGTATGTATAAGGAAACATTTCTTCTTCATTACAATTTCCCGCCCTTTTCAGTAGGAGAAACAGGACGTCTTGGTTCTCCTGGTCGCCGTGAAATTGGACATGGTAAATTGGCGTGGCGTGCAATTCATCCCATGTTGCCAACAAAGGAATCTTTTCCTTATACTATTCGCGCCGTCTCAGAAATTACTGAATCCAATGGATCGTCTTCTATGGCAACTGTTTGCGGAACTTCACTTTCCCTTATGGATGCCGGTGTTCCTCTTGCACGCCCAGTTGCGGGTATTGCTATGGGTTTGATTAAAGAGGGTGAACGCTTTGCTGTGCTCTCTGATATCTTAGGAGATGAAGATCATCTTGGAGATATGGATTTTAAAGTAGCAGGAACAGAAAATGGTATTACTGCCTTGCAAATGGATATAAAAATTGATGGTATTACCGAAGAAATTATGAAAATCGCACTTGAACAAGCTAAAGGCGGACGAATCCATATCCTTCATGAAATGGGCAAAGCTTTAACCAGTGCACGTGCTGAACTTAGTGAATTCTCTCCACGCATTGAAGTGATGAATATTGCTGTGGATAAAATTCGCGATGTAATCGGCTCTGGCGGTAAGGTTATCCGAGAAATTGTTGAACAAACTGGAGCAAAAATCAATATTGAAGATGATGGAACAATTAAAATTGCTTCTGCTGATGCTAAAACCATTGAAGCAGCAAAACGTTGGATTCATTCTATCGTTGATGAACCTGAGATTGGTGCGATCTACCAAGGAACCGTTGTAAAAACAGCCGATTTCGGTGCATTTGTGAATTTCTTTGGCTCACGCGATGGGCTCGTTCATATTTCTCAGCTTGCATCAGAACGCGTCACAAAAACAACAGATATTGTTAAAGAAGGTGATAAAGTTTGGGTGAAATTGATGGGCTTTGATGAACGTGGTAAAGTGCGCTTATCAATGAAAATCGTTGATCAACAAACTGGTGAAGAAATTGCAGCAGAGCGACCAATAATAGAAGAACAAGAAAAATGTACCGATGAAAAAAATAAATCTGAGAACAAACGCCGTCGTAAGAAAAAAGAAGAGTGATTTTTTCGTCTTGTTATAAAATGCCATTCTCATATAAGGATGGCATTTTTTTCTGAAAGACCTACATGTGTTAGTGTTTTTGCCTTTTGAAAACTGTTACCTTCCTCTTCCCAGTTCAAACCAATTATGGTTGAGTTTTGGTTTAACAAAAATTCCTGCTCCAGAATGGATGAAAAACTTAAAGGTTATTACACCTTGGCGACAAGATTTTTTAAAATTTGTCAATGCTCAGTTTGATTGTACTCCTCAAATAAATAAAACTTTTACCTATGATGGTGCACTTTTGTGTTTGAGCAAATATCGTGGTTTTAACCAAAATTGTTTTCTTGATTTATTAGAATGTGTGAAACCTAGTGGATGGATTGTTATTGGTGGAAATAAAACTGCTGGTGCTGCTTCAATGATGAAATGGATTAAAACATTTATTCCCATTACCGATAAATTATCTAAAAATCACGGACTCGTATTCTGGCTTCAAGTTCCACAACAAATAGATAGACAGAAAATGACGCAATTGCGTTCACCACCACTCATTTTTGAAAATAAATTTCAGACCACTTCTGGCATGTTCTCGCATGGGCGTATTGATCCTGGATCTGCTGTGCTTGCCTCACATATGCATAAAGTTACTGGGAAAACTGCCGATTTTGGTGCTGGCTGGGGTTTTCTTTCTCATGCTGCACTTGAAAAAAGCAAAAAACTGACAATGCTCGATCTTTATGAGACCGATTACAATGCTCTGCAAGCAGCTAAACAGCATATCGAACATATAACAGCTTCTTGCCCGATTCATTTTTATTGGCATGATCTTGTGCATGAGCCAATCACAGGCCTCTATGATACAATCATTTCAAATCCACCGTTTCACACACAACAAACCACAGATGTCTCATTAGGACAACATTTTATTATAAATGCTGCAAAACACCTAAAGCCAGGTGGAAATCTGCTTCTTGTTGCTAACCGCCACCTGCCTTATGAAACATTGCTAAAAAACATCTTTCATACGGTAATCATAGATGAAAAAGCTCATGGTTTCAAAGTTATCGAAGCACGTCGATAAATACAAAGAAATGATAACTTTAAAGAATGAAACGTGAAAGATCTATATCAGCAGCAAGCTCTCCTATCGATTTTCTGACATAAGCAGCGTCAATCTTAAACGATGTTCCAGCTTTATCAGGTGCTGTAAAAGAAATCTCATCTAAAACACGCTCCATAACTGTTTGCAAACGACGTGCTCCTATATTTTCAATTCTTGCATTTAAATCTACAGCAATATCCGCTAAAGCATCAATTGCATCATCAGTGATTTCTAAATGAACTTCTTCGGTTGCCATTAAAGCAATATATTGCTTGATGAGACTGGCTTCAGGTTCGGTAAGAATACGTCGCAAATCCTCTCGTGTTAGAGCATTCAATTCCACGCGAATAGGTAAACGTCCTTGAAGTTCTGGCAACAAATCGGATGGCTTGGAAACATGAAATGCACCTGAGGCAATAAAAAGAATATGATCTGTTTTGACTTGACCATATTTTGTGGCAATCGTTGTTCCTTCAACCAAAGGCAAAAGGTCCCGTTGAACACCCTCACGCGAAACAGCTGCACTTGCCCCACCATCCCGAGTTGCAATTTTATCAATCTCATCGATAAAAACAATCCCGTCATTTTCAGTAACACGGAGTGCTTCTTGAATAATTTGATCTTGATCAAGGAGTTTTTCAGATTCATCATCAATAAGAGGCTTAAAAGCATCTTTTACTGTTGTTTTACGCACCTTTGTACGACTTCCCATTTTGCCAAAAATATCTGACAAATTCATAATTCCCATTTGCGCACCAGGCATACCAGGAATTTCAAAGGTCGAAGCACTATTACTGTTATTATCGGCTACTTCAATTTCAATCTCTTTCTCATCCAATTCACCTTCGCGCAATTTTTTGCGGAAACTATCACGGGTAGCGGGGCTTGCTGTCTTGCCAACGAGAGCATCTAAAACGCGCTCTTCAGCATTCATGTGAGCCTTTACTTTCACTTCATCTCGTTTTTTTTCACGCACTAGAGAAATGGCAATCTCAACAAGATCACGAATGATCTGCTCAACATCACGTCCTACATAACCAACTTCAGTAAATTTCGTCGCTTCTACTTTAACAAAAGGAGCTCCAGCAAGCTTTGCTAATCGACGCGCTATACCTGTCTTACCAACACCTGTTGGTCCTATCATCAAAATATTTTTCGGCATAACCTCTTCACGCATTGGACCATCAAGCTGCTGTCTACGCCAGCGATTGCGCAGTGCAATAGCAACAGAACGTTTGGCATCATTTTGGCCAATAATAAAACGATCAAGTTCAGAAACAGTCTCACGAGGGGAAAATACAACACACATTCAAATAGCTTTCTCTAATGAAGATAATTCTGCATCCAATGTTTCAATTGTAAAATGATCATTGGTGTAAACACAAATTTTAGCGGCAATATGCATAGCTTTACGAGCAATCGTTTCGGCATCTAAATCCATATCCATAAGTGCTCGAGCAGCTGAAAGAGCAAAATTGCCTCCAGAACCAATTGCCATAACTCCGTCTTCCGGTTCTAAGACATCACCAAGCCCCGTTAATGCTAAAGTTATTTTCTTATCAGCCACAAGCATCATTGCTTCAAGACGACGCAAATAGCGATCTGTTCGCCAATCTTTTGCAAGTTCTACACAGGCTCGCATGAGCTGATCAGGATATTGCTCTAGTTTCGTTTCCAATCTTTCCAGCAGAGTGAAAGCATCTGCTGTCGCACCTGCAAAACCAGCTATAACCATTCCACCCTTCCCAAGGCGACGAACTTTGCGTGCTTTGCCTTTCATAATCGTCTGCCCAAGTGAAACCTGACCATCACCGGCCATCACGACTTTGTCACCTTTTCGTACAGTAATAATCGTTGTACCATACATTATGTCTGGCTTATGTTCTGCCATAAGGAAACTCCTTAATATTGATCTTTTTTCTTAATATTGATTTCTTTCCACCAAATGTAAAATCCAATCATTATTGTCTCTATTTAAGAACATATATTGCAAAACACAATGATTTAGCACAATTCAATTTATTAAAATAAAAAAAATGAATGCATTGTTATCGATGCAAATTGTTGTTAAATAGCTCTTTTAAACAGTTTGCGTCTTCTAAGGGAAAAATTATGAAAAAAATAGCAATAGGAACATTGGGAGGAACAATCGCAATGGCTGCTGATAATTTGGGCCAAATGCAACCAACATTAACCTCAGATGTCCTCATCAAAAGTGTTCCAGATTTAAATAAAGTAGCGAATATTTACGCACAAACACTTACACAATTACCCAGTGGCTCTTTATCTTTTAAAATTCTTTTTGAAATCATAGAATGGGCAAAACAGCAAATAAAGGCTGGCGCAGAAGGTATTGTTTTAACCCAAGGGACTGATACACTAGAAGAGACAGCGTTTTTTCTTTCCCTTTATTGGGATAAAGCAGAACCACTCATTATCACTGGTGCTATGCGTATACCCCATGAAGCAGGTGCTGATGGGCCGGCGAATGTTTTAGCAGCAACGCGTGTTGCAGCTCATCCACAAAGCCGTAACAGAGGTGTCCTCGTTGTCATTAATGATACCATTCACTCTTCTTATTGGATCCAAAAGAGCCATACCGTAAAAATTGAAACATTTCAATCAGGTCTAACCGGTATTTTAGGCGCTATTTTGGAAGGAAAATTGATTTATTTTAATGATCGGAATTTTTTCCCTAAAACATTTAATCTACCCCAAAATCACGATCATAAAGTTGCACTTCTTCACTCCTCTTTATCCTCTGATACACATTTAATGAAATTCTGTCTTGAAAGTGGATATTATGCTGGACTTGTCATTGCTGGCTTTGGATCAGGACACTGCAGTTTTGAAGAAGCCGACATCGTGCGACAATATACACAAAAAATGCCTATCATTATTGCTAGCCGTACCTGTACTGGCTCAACAACTCGTACAACTTATGGCTATAAAGGTTCAGAAGTCGATTTGATTGCTTCAGGCGTCCTCATGTCTGGTTATTTATCAGCCATAAAAGCACGTTTACTTTTATGGGCTTTTTTAGCGCAAGGGTACTCATTGGCACAAATCAAAGCACACTGGAATGACTGGACTATAAGCTAACAAAAGATTATTTATTTTAAAGAAGAGAACATGCAAAATAAAATTCATTTGAAGACAAAACGGCCTGCTTATTTAGCCTTAAGCAACTACTGTGACAAAAAAGAGCTCGACTGATACAAATGATTGATACGATTCTCTCAAAAACTGATCAAGAAGATAACTTGGTCAAATCGATTTCTGATCGATACTCACCCTATCGCGTCTTTACTGCACAAGAGTGGTCAGGATTTCGTGCAGATACACCGCTTACTTTGACCTTTGATGAAATTAAACGTTTACGTTCAATTGATGATCCTATTGATCTTGAAGAGGTACAACGCATTTACCTTGCCTTATCGCGTCTGTTGTCGTGCCATGTTGAAGCAGTACAGGAACTTTTTTATAAACGTCAACAATTTTTACATCAAGAAGGAACGAGGAAGACTCCTTTTATCATTGGGATTGCTGGCTCTGTTGCGGTAGGAAAATCAACCACTGCTCGTATTCTTCAGGAGCTTTTGAAACGTTGGACTTCTAGCCTAAAAGTTGATTTGATTACAACGGATGGTTTTCTCTATTCTAATGCTGTTTTACAGCAAAAAAATCGCATTCATCGTAAAGGATTTCCCGATTCCTATGATATTAAGAAATTGCTGAATTTTCTTTCTGCTATAAAGGCTGGCATTGGTAATGTTAGCGCCCCACTTTATTCGCATATGATCTATGATGTCTTGGAAAACGAAACTATTATCATTGACCGTCCTGATATCTTAATTATTGAAGGAATTAATGTTCTGCAAGTGAGTGATCTTCCTAAAGATGGCAAAATCATTCCTTTTGTTTCGGACTTTTTTGATTTTTCAATCTATGTCGATGCTGAAACAGAAGTCATTCGACACTGGTATTTGGAACGTTTTAAACGTTTGCGTAAAACAGCTTTTCAAAATCCTGAATCCTATTTTCATCGTTATGCACTCCTACATGAAGAAGAAGCCTTAAAAATCGCTGAAAATATTTGGCAAACGATTAATTTAAAAAATTTGCACGAAAATATATTGCCAACACGACCACGGTCTAATCTTATTCTACGTAAAGGAAAAAATCATTTGGTTGAATATGTCGCGCTTCGACGACTATGAGGTTTTCATTATGATGCATTTACAACACATTTCTTTTAGCAAAAAACGTATCAATAATAGTTGTCCCATCTTCTTGGTAAGTTTTGATAGCCTTGTTGATTTATCGCTTGATGAAGCAACAAAAGCATGGATGAAAGTTAATAATTTCACTGGAAAAGCAGGACAAATACTTTTCATTCCTCATGAAACAGGACATTTAAAGCAAGTTTTCTTTGGGCTTGGCAATGGTGATGAACCTTTTATCACAGGTCTCCTTGCTAAAAATCTTCCTGCTGGACATTGGCATTTAGAAGGAACAGCCTCCCATGAAATAAAGAGCTATCTTGGATTGGCATTTGGAAGTTATCAATTTAATCGCTATCGCCAGAACTCTTCCTCTAAATCATTGTCTATCTATGTCAACGATAGGATTGATTTTGATGAACTTCAACGAATTTGTGAAACTGTCTTTTTTGTCCGTGATCTCATCAATATTCCAGCTAATGATATGAGTCCTGATAGACTCGAGACAGAAGCATGCCAATTAGGAAAAACTTATAGTGCCGATGTACAAAGTATTTGTGGAGATGAACTTTTAACACATAATTTTCCCATGATTCATGCCGTAGGACGCGCCAGCAATACTGCACCACGACTAATCGATCTACGCTGGGGTCAAGAAAACCACCCTAAAATAACGTTGGTGGGTAAAGGCGTAACCTTTGATACTGGAGGACTCGATATTAAATCAGCCAATAACATGTTACTCATGAAGAAAGACATGGGGGGTGGAGCACATGTTTTAGGATTGGCTAAACTTATTATGGATGCCAAATTACCCTTTCGTCTACGTGTGTTGATTCCAGCTGTTGAAAATGCAATTTCTGCTCATGCTTACCGACCAGGCGATATTCTCAAAAGTCGTAAAGGTTTAACTGTTGAAATCGGCAACACAGATGCTGAAGGACGACTTGTCCTTGCCGATGCACTTTCTTATGGTGATGAAGAAAGTCCACAATTCATGCTTTGTATGGCAACTTTAACAGGAGCTGCACGTATAGCATTAGGTCCAGATTTGCCTGCATTTTATTGTAATGATAAAATATGGGCACAACAAATTTCTCAATCTGCTCACTCTGTTTGTGATCCTCTTTGGCAAATGCCTCTTTGGAAGCCTTACTTGGAAATGTTATCTTCGCCAATCGCTGACCTTAATAATATAACTGGAAATAACTTTGCTGGCTCTATAGTCGCTGCTTTATTTCTTAATTCTTTTGTCGAAAGAGCCCAACATTTTGCGCATTTTGATCTTTATGGGTGGGTTCCAAAAGAAAAACCAGGCTACCCTGTTGGTGGATCCGCACAAGTTATTCGTGCTCTTTATAATCTCTTTAAAAACTAAAAATTGACACAAAATTTCCATAAAGGTGGATAATTTTGAAGCTTTAGGAAGTGATTGCTTATCGTCTTTAATGATGCATGTGTTTTATTTAAGGATGGAAACTCTGCCTATACAGTTATCATAAATCTATTTAAAGGCACAAATGAAAGGGAAAATAATGGTCTCTAAAGATCCAAGATTACATGCATTTAGAGAAGATCTAGCAGACAAACGTCTTGAAACAGAAGTTACAGCGCAACGCTTTGTGCAAGGTGAAAAAAAACGCGTTAATGTACCTGTCGCTGGACTGTTTAAAGAAAACTGTAAAAAAAGTGAAATGCAAACCGAATGCTTACTTGGAGAAGAACTGCTAATCTTTGAACAAGGTGAAGCTATGTCGTGGGGACAATCCCTTAAAGATGGTTATGTTGGCTATATTGATACAACAGCACTTTGCACATCAACTGTAGAACAAACACATATCGTTTCAGTACCACGTACTTTTCAATATTTCCAAGCTGATTTGCGTGGGCCAATGGAGTATCCCTTATCTATGGGAAGTAAGGTAAGTGTTGTTGGCGAAGTTGAAGTCCGTCATACCATGTATTCTATACTTGAAAACGGGAAAGCAATCATTAGCAATCATCTTAGCCCCATTGGTCCTGTGTATAAAGATTATGTCGCAGTTGCTGAAATGTTAATCCGCACACCTTACCTTTGGGGTGGTGTTAGTGGTTTTGGACTTGATTGCTCAGGGCTAATCCAGCTTTCCATGATCATGACCGGTCAAATGGTTTTACGCGATACTGACATGCAGCAAAAAACGATAGGCCATCACCTCTCAGACAGTGATAAACTTCAACGAGGTGATTTGGTCTTTTGGAAAGGACATGCTGCCATTATGGTTGATCATGAAAATGTTATTCATGCAAATGGCTTTTCTATGGATGTTACGATTGAGCCACTGGAAGAATTAATTATGCGTATTGCTAAAACATATCAAAAATATCCCGTAGAAAAACGCCGTCCAATACTAGAAACATAAGTGGTGCTTTTATATATCAGCATAACTACTGTATTTTTTCGTAGGTTCATTTAAGAATCTTAAAAATAATAATACCGATAAAGAAAAGTTATTCATTTATACTGGGTGGAAAGCGCTCTCATGAATTTGTTAATATTGGGAAAATTGATAGTTCAATTTTTCTTGAAATTTATGTTAAGTGGGAGCTCTTTATGAGTATTCATAAATTTTTGTATCTCATGGCAATTTGTCAACCAACTTAGTGAATAACTTTCATTAAAGTTTGTGTTATAGGCAATATATTAATACTTAAATATCAATGCGCATTACGCAGCTTTAAGAAAAAAATTGTCAGTAATAGCGTAACAATTAACATATTCATTTTAGTAAGAGATTTATGCATAAAAATGAGAAGTATTATTAGGATTGGTTATTTTTGTTTTATTTAAATTCATCGTTTTTAAAATATCAGACGTAATATATTTTAAATAATGAATATTACACTGTACATTCTATTTTTGTTGTTTGGATTTTTTAGTAAAAGCTAAGATATTTGTAATAAATACTCTCATATATTGTGTGGCTCTTTTGCATACGATTTAAACCTTTTTACTTACTTATCATCTCACTTCTCAGCACATCTTTATGGATGTATAATGCAAAATCTACTGAGCATCGCCATCTGTGTCTTTGTAAGTCATAAACAAGTCTTTCATAGTTGGCACATCTTCAATATTGTACTTGTTCTTTAAAAAATTCATTCGTCATATATTTATTCATTCTAAAACTGCTTTTTATATTACAACCCAACTCTTTTATAGACATGATTGAGATTTTTTTCTTAAACAGAAGAAGAAATTACTTTGGAAACAATCCGTTATATTTATAAATCAATTTTCTGTTATATATGCAAATGCTAATTTATAAGAATAATTTATCGTTATATATATTGAATTGATCTCCTCAATATCGTCATACCCACACTTTAAACTCTCTTATATTGTATCAAGAAAAATTATTTGCTTGCACATTACAAGCGGGATTGGTGTGTCAATAAGAACTATTTAAGAAAAGAATGAACACGCCTCTTATGAATTCTCTTGATATAAAAGCTAGTTGCAATGTTTTAAACTGATGCACAGAATGATAGTACCAGCTTGCAACTTCATAAGCATATAGATGATAATATCTCAAGACTTTACCATTATAATATTCATTAAACACTATCGTAAAATAGATTTTGAAGTGTTGAGAAATATTTTTTACAAAGACGTAAATGCGTAACACTCTAGCCCTCTGTCTTACATAAGAGGCATACCTCCATTAAAGAACGTGATAAACAAAAGTGTGAGGTGTTGCCCATTCTCTATTATTTTAAAATATTGCTGCGGATGTTTTTGAATGTCTCAACGCCGAATTTAAAAGAAATGGTAAGGCTACGACACACTGATGATGAAGAAATGGATTGTACAAAAAGAACAAACTTCCCTCTTTAAAACACTCTTCTCTAATATTAAGAACCCTGCAAAAAAGATAGTCTTTATTTGTAAAGAACATTGTCTTTTAAAAAATTTATTAAAGAAGAAACTTTTTCAAAAACTGAACCAATGGTTTATCAGCATCAGGCATAGGATATTTATCAAGATCACCAATAAAAACCCATTTTAAATTTTGCCCTTCTCGCCCTCTAGCAACACCTTCATAATGGTAACAAAGGTACAAGGGCATTAAGAGATGAAATGTCTCATAGCTATGGCTTGCAAATGTTAAGGGACGTAAATTATCTGCCTGAACATGAACACCTAGCTCTTCTTCTAACTCGCGAATCAATGATTCTTCTGGCGCTTCACCCTGCTCAACTTTTCCTCCAGGAAACTCCCATAAACCAGCTAGTGATTTTCCTTGAGGACGTTCTGTAAGCAAAACACGATTATCTTGATCTAATAATGCACATGCAACAACAAGAAGAAGTGAATTTTTTATATGCATACCACTCTCCAAAAGGGCTAAAGATAACCATCTCTTCTGTATTACCCCCTACTCCAAAATGAAAGAGCTAAAATACCTGTCCTCTCGCAAAATATACAGATATCTGGCGTTAACTTTATGATATATCTGTTAACTTCTATAATCGCCATTAATCATAACGTATTCTTTCGTTAAATCGCAAGACCAAACTGTCGCTTTACCAGTGCCCAAACCGATATCAACACGAATTGTAATGTGTTTACCTTGCATATAAGCCGCTATTTTCTCTTCACAATATTCAGGATCTCGTTCGCCATTGATCGCCAAACGATGTTTACCAAACCAAATTGTTAATAGATCGCGGTCGACCTCAACACCTGCTTTGCCAACTGCCATAACCACACGTCCCCAATTAGCATCTTCACCAGCAATAGCTGTTTTTACAAGAGGAGAATTTGCAATTGATAAAGCAATAGTCTTGGCAGCATTATCTGTTGTAGCACCAATCACATTTACTTCAATTAAATGACGCGCACCTTCTCCATCACAAACAACTTGTAAGGCAAGATCATGCAAAAGCGCATTCAAATTCTTCGAGAACACCTCATAACGCGGATCAGTTCTCTGTGTAAGGGGAGGAAAACTTTCTTTTCCTGTCGCAAACATCATGAGTGTATCTGATGTTGAGGTATCGCTATCGACAGTAATCGAATTGAAAGAGTCCTGAACCGCTTCTGATAACATCGATTGAAGTATATCCGAAGAAATTCCAGCATCACTTACAACAAAAGAGAGCATTGTTGCCATATCTGGTGCAATCATACCAGCACCTTTTGCAATTCCATTAATGGTAACAGTTTCTCCTCCACAATCAAAACTGCGTGTAGCAAGTTTTGGAAATGTATCCGTCGTCATAATAGCTTTTGCTGCCTCTAACCAATTCCCTTCTTCTGCCGTTTTCACCAGATTGGGCAAAAGACTTACAATAACCGATGCATCCATTGGCTCACCAATAACACCTGTAGAAGCTATAAAAATCTCATTCTCTCTCACCTTCAAAGCAGTTGCTGCTGCACACATAATTTCATTGGTCGTATGTCTGCCTTTGCGTCCTGTAAAAGCATTCGCATTCCCAGAATTAACAACAACTCCCCTTGCAACCCCATGAGGAAGCGATGCACGACAATGCTCTACAGGAGCAGACGGACATTTTGAGCGCGTAAAAACACCAGCTACACTTGCCGGCTTATTAAATATAATGAAAAGAAGATCTGTACGATCTTTATATTTAATCCCAGCTTCAGCTGTTGCTATCCGCACACCAGATAATGGCGGAAGCTCTGATATGTTTTGCGGAGATAAAGGAGATATTTTCAAAACTACACTATGCTTTCCATAAAAAGAGATAAAATGATTATAGATAAATAAGCTCTCACAAATAACTGCTAAGCTTTTTAAGCAACACTAATCACTCCAATCATCCAGCAAAAATACTCTCTACCTCTTCTTCCTTATTATTCCGTATCTTCTTCATCAGCTGTTTCATCCGGAAGCGGTGCTCCATTCTGATTAATTGATTGCATGAGTTTGATAACATTCGGGTCAGGATATTTCACATCTATTTTGCTGCGCAGATCAACAATCAATTTTTGATAACGCTCTCTAATCAACTGTGTACGCAACATCTCTTTAACATCATCAAATGCAGGAGGTTGTTTCAAACGACGATCTTCTACCTTAATAACATGCCAACCAAAAGGACTTTCAACGGGACTTTTCGTGTATTGGCCAACTTTTAAACCAAACGCAGCATCTTCGAAAGGTTTGACCATTTGACCATGGCTAAAATAGCCAAGATCCCCTCCAACAGCAGCAGAACCGTCTGTTGAAGCCTTTTTTGCAATCTCTTCAAAATTTTCCCCTTTGTTTAAGCGCTTAATGATAGCTTCTGCTTCTTTTTTCGTTTTGACCAAAATATGACGCGCTTTTACCTCATCCTCTTTGGGCAAAGCAGCAACCTCCTTTTTGTAAAGAGTTTCCAAATCGGTATCAGAAATCTGGTCAACAATTGTCTGTTTAAAATAAATCTGCTGGAGAACATTATCACGCATAACCGCCATACGTTTATCATAAGCTTCAGTCTTATCAATGCCCTTGCTCCTTGCTTCTTTTGCAAGAGCCTGCATATCTAGGTAAGCTTTTAAAACCATTATACGGCGTTGCTCATCAGGAAAACGCACTAAATTAGGATTTATTTCAAGCGCTAAATCGTCTAGTTGCCCTGCAGTAATATCCTTCCCATCAATAACCGCCATAACATGAGAAGAAGAAACTGCCTTTTCAGAAGCTTTCTCCAAAGCCTTTAAATCACTTGATGATGAATTCAAACTTTCTTGGGCTATCACCCCTAAACTCGTATTCGTTAATACAACTGATGCCAAAAACAGCGTGATAAAGTTGAATTTCATAAATATACTCCTTAAAAATGAAGGCAGGTTCAAGATTCTCTTTTTCTTTGACCTTAACATTTTAATCTCTAAACAAAGATAAATAAATCAGTAATTTTATTTTTAAAATATAAACTTGTCCTTTTTATCTTTATTTGTATCACCCTATCTAATATCCATAAAAAACATGACGATATAGAAAATGACGTATTATATCCTAAATTACTTTGTATTGTCTCAGCTAAAAAGAGCTCCTAAAGTTGACACGGTGCACTTAGCCTCTTATCTCTATTCTACAATCAGAGTGAAAAATTGCATACCCAAAAGTATAATGGTACTACTTGCATCCAGTTATTAAATACTTTTAGGGTTGTAGAATATGGGGATAACATATGAATTGCCCAATCATAATGACAACAATTAAAAGAAAGGGCCAGAGATGGTCAATTTAGGTGTCTTTGCACGTAAATTTTTTGGTTCAGCTCAAGAGCGACGTCTCAAAGCTCTTCGCCAAAAAGTTATAAAAATTAATGCATTAGAAGAACAATTCGTGAAATTAAGCGATGCGCAGCTCTGTCAAAAAACTGATGCGTTTCGTAAACGTCTCGCTAACGGTGAAACCGTTGATCTACTCCTACCAGAAGCTTTTGCAACTGTCCGTGAAGCAGCAAAACGTGTTTATGATATGCGTCCTTTTGATGTACAGCTCATTGGTGGAATGGTACTTCATGACTGTGGTATTGCTGAAATGCGTACCGGTGAAGGTAAAACATTAATGGCAACTTTGCCAATTTACCTCAATGCATTGGAAGGAAAAGGCGTTCATGTCGTGACAGTCAACGATTATCTTGCTAACCGTGATGCTGAAACAATGGGAAAAATCTTCGGTTTTCTAGGACTAACAACGGGCGTGATTCTCCATGACCTTGATAGTGATGCCCGTCGAGCAGCCTATGCATGTGACATCACCTATGCAACAAATAATGAATTGGGTTTTGACTATCTACGTGACAATATGGCCTTTGATCGTAATCAAATGGTCCAACGTGGACATCATTATGCCATTGTTGATGAAGTTGATTCGATTCTCATTGACGAAGCACGTACCCCCCTTATCATTTCTGGTCCTTTAGAAGATCGTACTGACTTTTACAACCTTATTGATACATTTATTCCCGCCTTAACTCCAGAAGACTATGAAATAGACGAAAAACAAAAAACGACAACCTTTACTGAAGTCGGTACTGAAAAAATCGAAAAAATGCTCGAACAAGCTGGATATCTTAAAGGTGAGAGCCTTTATGATATCGAAAATGTTGCTATCGTCCATCATGTCAATAATGCCTTAAAAGCTCATAAGCTGTTTGTCCGTGACAAGGATTACATTGTACGTAATAATGAAATTGTTATCATTGACGAATTTACTGGTCGCATGATGCCAGGACGGCGTTATTCTGAAGGACTTCATCAAGCTCTAGAAGCCAAAGAGCATGTTGCTATTCAACCAGAAAATCAGACACTTGCTTCTATCACTTTCCAAAATTATTTCCGTATGTATAGGAAACTTTCTGGTATGACTGGAACAGCCACAACAGAAGCCGAAGAGTTCAGTAATATTTACGGTCTTGAGGTTGTAGAAATCCCAACAAACTTACCCGTACAGCGTCTTGATGAAGATGACGAAATCTATCGAACAGCAGAGGAAAAATATCGTGCTATCGTCCACGATATTCGTCAAGCTCATGAAAAAGGGCAACCTATTCTTGTTGGAACAACTTCTATTGAAAAGTCAGAACAATTAGCAGAACGTTTACGAAAAGAAGGCATCTCCGATTTTAGAGTCTTGAATGCCCGTTATCACGAGCAAGAAGCGTATATTATTGCCCAAGCAGGAGTTCCTAGAGCTCTCACCATCGCAACAAACATGGCAGGTCGTGGTACTGATATACAGCTTGGTGGGAATGTTGAGATGCGTATCCGACAAGAATTACAGGATATGCCAGATGGAGAAGAACGGACAGCTAAAATTGAAGAAATTAAAAAAGATGTTAAACAACTTAAAGAAAAAGCATTAGCTGTTGGTGGTCTTTATGTCATCGCTACTGAACGTCATGAAAGCCGTCGTATTGATAACCAATTGCGTGGACGTTCTGGTCGTCAAGGTGATCCTGGTCGCTCAAAATTCTTCCTTTCTCTTCAAGATGACCTTATGCGTATCTTCGGTTCTAACCGTATGGATAGTATGCTGCAAAAGCTTGGATTAAAAGAAAATGAAGCGATTACCCATCCATGGATTAATAAAGCCCTCGAAAAAGCGCAGAAAAAAGTCGAAGCACGAAATTTTGAAATTCGTAAAAACTTGTTAAAATATGACGATGTCATGAATGACCAACGCAAGGTTATTTTTGAACAACGTATGGAAGTCATGAATGCAGATGATTTAACAGATATGATCGTCGAAATGCGTAATGAAGTGGTGGAAGATCTTGTAGAAGCCTATATTCCATCTGGAGCATATTCTGAAAAGTGGAATGTAAAAGCTCTACAAGAGGAAATTCACCAACTCTTTAATCTTGAGCTTCCAATCGAAACATGGGCTAAAGAAGATGGAATTGCCGAAGAACAAATTTTAGAACGCATATCAGATGCTGTTATAAAACTTGAAAATGAACGTATTGAGCGCTATTCCTCAGAAGTTATGGCTTATTTTCATAAAGCGATATTGCTTGAAACTATTGACACGTTATGGCGTGAACATTTAGTAAGTTTGGACCATCTACGTTCTGTTGTTGGTTTTCGTGGTTATGCACAAAGGGATCCACTCAATGAATATAAGACAGAGTCCTTTGAACTTTTTCAAAACATGCTGAGAAATTTACGCAGAATCGTTACTTCTAAACTCATGCGTTTTGAAATCATTCAACAACCCACAGAACCACTCATGCCTGTGCAAGCAGATGCTGATAACTTTGTTCCCAATGATCAAGAAGAAGCAAATACTTCTACCTTGTGGGCACGAACACAAGAAAATAAAATTGTTAACCCGAAAGACCGTGATCCTAACGATGTTACCACATGGGGAAAGGTTGGACGCAATGAACGTTGCCCTTGTGGTTCAGAAAAAAAATACAAACATTGTCATGGTGCCTTCGTTTAAAAAAACAATGAAGAAAATGAGTAAAAAGCGAAATTATGAGCAAGAATTACGCGCTGCAGGTTTGAGAGTAACACGTCAAAGACGCATTATTCTTGATATTTTGGCTGAAACAAATGACCATCCAAACGCCTTTGAAATTTTTCAGCGGGCTCACAAAATAGATTCGAGTATTTCGCTCTCAACCGTTTATAGAACAATGAAAACATTAGAAGGAAATGGAACAATTCATCGTCATAGTTTTAGTGGTGGGCCCTCTCGTTTTGAGCAAGCAGATGGCCAACACCATGATCATCTCATTGATGTGGAAACAGGGCAAGTTATCGAATTTCATTCTGATATCATTGAAAAATTACAAGAAGAAATTGCTAAATCCCTTGGCTATGATATTATCCATCATCGCCTTGAACTTTATGGGAAAAAAACAACTCTTGAGTAGCTGTTCTCACATATGTCACCAAAAACGTGCTTTATGAAAATCAGCTTTTCTACAAGTTTACTTTTAAAAATCTATAGTTTTCATTGGCAAGAAAGTTTTTCTGCTTTATGCAGCCTCTTTTATCTGATTGCTATAAGGCAACCAATTGCTCGCATTACAACAAAAATATTATAACAAATTAGGCCAATATTATCATGGTTTCTTTGCCAAAAGATCGCATAAAACAGCTTGAAAAGCGCTTTGAAATAATTGAAAGCCAAATGGCGAAAAACCCAAATGCTGAAACTTATGTGAAATTAGCTTCTGAGTATGCAGAACTACAGCCAATTGTTTCTTCCATACGAACACTAAATGCTCTTTACAGAGAAATCACAGAGCTTGAAACACTTATTAGCGATAAACTAACAGATACAGAAATGCGTCTTCTTGCCCAAGAAGAATTACCGTTATTATGTCAAAAAATGGAACAGCTTGAGCAAGAACTCCAGATTCTTCTTTTGCCTAAAGATGTTGCTGATGAAAAAAGTGCCATTGTTGAAATTCGCGCAGGAACAGGCGGTTTAGAAGCAGCACTTTTTGCTGGTGATCTTTTCCGTATGTATGAGCGTTATGCAGCTTCCCATAACTGGAAAGTTGAGGTTGTTTCACTTAATGAGGGAGAAGTTGGTGGATATAAAGAAATTATTGCCAGTATTTCAGGGAAAGGAGTCTTTTCTAAACTGAAATTTGAATCAGGCGTTCATCGTGTACAACGCATCCCTGAAACAGAGACCGGTGGACGGATTCATACATCTGCTGCCACCGTTGCTGTCCTACCAGAAGCTGAAGAGATTGATATTGAAGTTCGTCCAGAAGATATTCGCATTGATACTATGCGTGCTTCTGGAGCAGGAGGGCAGCATGTCAATACAACAGACTCAGCTGTTCGTATTACACATATTCCAACAGGGATTATGGTTGTACAAGCAGAAAAATCACAACATCAAAACCGTGCACGGGCGCTGCAGATTTTACGTGCACGCTTATTTGATATCGAACGACAAAAAGCGGAAAATGAACGTTCCACTTCTCGTAAAAATCAAGTCGGCTCTGGTGATCGCTCAGAGCGTATTCGTACCTATAATTTTCCACAAGGACGTGTCACTGATCACCGTATTAATCTCACTCTCTATAAGCTTGACCGCATTCTAGAAGGAGAACTTAATGAGATTATTCATGCACTCATAGCCGATCATCAGACAGCTCTTCTTACGGAAATGGATAATCATGAATGAATCCACATTCTCTCAACAATATTATCCGACAAACTCAAGAAAAACTGCGTGCTCAAGGAATTTCTGAAGCCAATCTTGAGGCAAAACTACTTGTTGAATGGATAACAAATACAAATACATCCGATAGAGTTCTACAACCAAATCTCTGCCTGTCTTTTGAGGAAATTGCACAATTAAAAAAAGTCATTCAACGACGCATTGCTGGAGAACCAGTCTACCGTATTATAGGGGCAAGAGAATTTTATGGTATATCTTTCGTACTCTCTCAAGAAACTTTAGAACCACGTCCTGATACAGAGACACTGGTAGATCTTGTTTTACCACTCCTCAAAAAACAGAGTGAAACATCAGAAAAAACAACACTATTGGATATGGGAACAGGAAGTGGTGCTATTGCTATTGCGATTCTTAAACAAGTTCCACAATCTTATGCAGTGGCTGTTGATATTTCTAAAAATGCCCTCCAAACAGCGACAAAAAATGCGAAGAATGTGGGTGTTATAAACCGTTTTAAACCTCTTCTTAGTGATTGGTTTGATTCTGTTACAGGTCAATTTGATCTTATTATTTCCAATCCACCCTATATTCCAGAAAGAGATATCCAAAATCTTGCCAAAGAAGTGCGACTCTATGATCCATTGCGCGCCCTAGTTGGTGGGAAAGATGGCCTTGATTTTTATCGAAAACTTTCTGCTAAAGCTGCAAACTACTTAAAAGCAGAAGGTTATGTTGCTGTCGAAATCGGCTACTCTCAAGAAAAAAAAGTTTGCGACTTATTCGAAAAAAATGGCTTTAAATGTTTAGAAATACGCGAAGACTTAAGCGGTATACCCCGCGCTCTTCTCTTTATATACAACCCTTAAAATTCCCAATCATCATCTGTCGTGGCAACTGCCTTACCAATGACATAAGAAGAACCAGCTCCTGAAAAAAAGTCATGATTTTCATCAGAGTTTGGTGATAAGGCCGCTAAAATAGCTGGATTAACACGGCAAACTTCAGGTGGGAAAAGAGCTTCAAACCCCAGATTCATTAAAGCCTTATTTGCATTATAATGGAGAAAAATTTTTACATCTTCTGTCAATCCAAGTGCGTCATAAAGATCTTCAGTATATTTGCATTCAATATTATAAAGATCAAAGAGCAAATTAAAAGCAAAGTCCTTAACTTCTTGCTTTTTATCCTCATCAAGTTTTGCAAACCCTAGTTGAAATTTATAGCCTATATAGTAACCATGTACAGCTTCATCACGAATAATAAGCCGAATAAGATCAGCTGTATTTGTTAATTTAGCACGGCTGGCCCAATACATAGGCAAATAAAAACCAGAATAGAATAAAAAGCTTTCTAGCAAAGTCGAGGCAATTTTCTTCTTTAGCGGATCATTCCCTTCATAACGCTCAAGAACTAATCTGGCTTTTTTTTGTAAATGGATATTTTCCTCTGACCATCTAAACGCATCATCAACTTCTACCGTGGAACAAAGAGTTGAAAAAATAGAAGAATAAGAACGCGCATGAACCGCTTCCATAAAAGCAATATTGGTCAATACGGCCTCCTCATGCTCTGTTATTGCATCAGCAAGCAATGAAATGGCTCCTACGGTATTTTGAATCGTATCTAAGAGAGTTAAGCCTGTAAAAACACGAATTGTAAGCTTGCGTTCTTCCTCCGTCAAACTTGACCATGAAGGAATATCATTAGAAAGTGGGACCTTTTCTGGTAACCAAAAATTTCCAGTTAAACGGTTCCATACTTCAAGATCTTTCTCATCATGCAATCTATTCCAATTGACAGCGCAAACAACAGGATTCTTGGTTGTAATCTTTGTCATATAATTATCTCCTATAGACTACACGAAACACAGCCATCCACTTCCGTTCCACTCAACGCTACTTGCCGCAGCCGTATATAATAAATGCTCTTTATCCCCTTTTTCCAAGCATAAATTTGTGCACGGTTAATATCACGTGTGGTAGCAGTATCCGGAAAAAACAGCGTTAATGAAAGACCTTGATCAACATGCTGCGTAGCAGCAGCATAAGTATCAATAATTTTTTCTGGACCAATCTCATAAGCATCCTGATAAAAATTCAAATTTGTATTATCCATGTAAGGAGCAGGATAATAAACACGTCCAATTTTTCCCTCTTTACGAATTTCAATCTTTGAAGCAATTGGATGAATAGAAGAGGTTGCGTGATTAATATAGGAAATAGAACCCGTGGGGGGAACTGCTTGCAGATTGCGATTATAAAGCCCGTATTCAATAACTAAATCCTTGAGTTCCTGCCAATCCTTTTGATCTGGTATAGTAATATTATTCCGTGCAAAAAGCTCTTGTACAAGTGCAAATTGCGGCTTCCATTCTTTCTCAATATATTTGGCAAAAAAACGACCGTCTGCATAAGCTGATTTCTCAAATCCTGCGAAGATTTTCTGACGCTCGCGTGCGATTAGATTAGAAGCACGTATTGCATGATAGGTTACTGTATAAAAATAAATATTGGTAAAATCGATCGCTTCTGGAGACCCATAATAGATTTGCTCATGCGCTAAAAAACCATGCAAATTCATTTGCCCCAAACCAATCGCATGGCTTTCAGCATTGCCTTTGGCAATGGAGGGTACACAAGCAATATCACTCATATCGGAAACAGCTGTAAGAGCACGAACAGCAGCTTCCACTGTTCGCCCAAAATCAGGACTTTTCATTGCTTTTGCAATATTCATGGAACCAAGATTACAAGATATATCACTTCCAACAGTGCGATACGTTAAATCCGTCTCTAATTCACTTGCCTCACTCACCTGTAAAATTTCTGAACATAAATTGCTCATACTTATACGCCCAGCTATCGGATTGGCTCGGTTAGCCGTATCCTCAAACAAAATATAGGGATAACCTGATTCAAATTGAATCTCTGCCAAGGTCTGGAAAAAAACACGCGCACTTATTTTCTTTTTACGAATCCTTGCATCATCAACAAAAGAACGATAATGCTCTGTCAAAGAAATATCGCTAAAAGGCTTCCCTGTAACGCGCTCAATATCATAAGATGAGAATAGATACATATCCTCATTATTACGCGCAAGCTCAAAAGTAATATCGGGAATAACAACACCAAGCGAAAGCGTTTTAATTCTGACTTTCTCATCAGCATTCTCACGCTTTGTATCCAAAAACTTCATAATATCTAAATGATGTGCATGTAAATAAACAGCACCAGCCCCCTGCCTTGCACCAAGTTGATTGGCATAAGAAAAAGAATCTTCCAAGAGTTTCATCACAGGTAAAACACCTGAAGATTGGTTTTCTATCTGCTTGATCGGAGCTCCCGCTTCCCGCAAATTTGTTAAACAAAGCGCTACCCCTCCACCGCGCTTTGAAAGCTGTAAAGCTGAATTAACCGAACGGCCTATGGATTCCATGTTATCCTCAACACGCAACAAAAAACACGATACCAATTCGCCACGTTGTTTTTTCCCCGCATTTAAAAATGTCGGTGTTGCAGGTTGAAACCGTCCTGTAATAATTTCATCTACAAAAATCTCAGCAAGAGCCTTATTGCCCTGTGCTAAATATAAAGAAACAAGGCAGACCCGGTCTTCATAACGCTCAAGATAGCGCTTCCCATCAAAAGTTTTCAGTGTATAGCTGGTATAATACTTAAATGCGCCTAAAAAAGTAGGAAAACGAAACTTAAACGCATAAGCACGCTTAAAAAGCTTTTTGATAAAAGAAAAATCATAAAGCTCAAACAAATCTTTTTCATAGTAACCTTCTTCTATTAAGTAGTCTATTTTTTCCTTCAAATTATGGAAAAAAACCGTATTTTGGTTAACATGCTGAAGAAAATATTGCCGCGCTGCAAGTCTATCCATATCAAATTGGATATGACCATTTTCATCATACAGATTAAGCATGGCATTCAATGCATGATAATCCGTGATCTGACCTGTTTTTTGTGATTTTTCTATACCAATTGTTTCCAAAATCTTTCCAATCCCTTTTTTACACAAACAACATCTTCATCAGTTCCACGCAGCTCAAAACGATAAAGGCAAGGCACAAAACATTTTTCAGAAATGATCTTGCTTGCTAAATTATAATAGCGACCAAAATTACGATTCCCACCGCCAATGACACCACGAATAAATTTGCGATTCTCATTTTCATTGAGGAAATGAATAACTGCTTTTGGCACAGCTCCCCTTCCTTCACCATCTGCATAAGTAGGAAGAACCAACACATAAGGCTCACCAACCAACACAGACGGTTTTTTCTTATCAATTTTGAAGAGTCGTTGCCCTACCTGTGAAACAAAATGTTCAGTATTACCCGTAGCACTCGAATAATAAACAATAAGTCCCATTAAATACAAAGACCACTAATCATATCTGGCCTAAAACCAGACCAATGATTTTCACCACAAACGACGACAGGAACCTGACGATATCCCAAAGATTGAACAAAACTATATGCTTGTTCATCGCGGGAAATATCCACAATACGATAATTAATACCTTTAGCATCAAGGGCACGACGTGTAGCATCACATTGGACGCAAGATGGTTTGCTATAAATAGTGACCGGCATTTTCTTCAACTTTCATAATCTTAACAAATTAACCCTAAAAGGGTTCATTCTTAACTTTATAAATACTCAAGGATAACAAAAAACAGAAATCGTACGCAAACACATACAGCTGTACTCTTTATTCAAATAATACATAGCTTCCTGAATAGAACAGAAGCCCCCATCAAATAATTTTAAAATTATGATGAGAATAAATGATCATTCTACAACTTAAATGGCACAGCCCCCCAGTTATAAAATAATCTTTTGTTTGCATTACAATTCCCTCCTACTGTCTAAAAAACTAACGCCCCCAGCCACTGTTTTCCAATAGCTTAGTTTTACTCTTATGACAAAAATCAACTTACAAAAACGAAAGGAAATTCTTCCAAAAGAGACCTCAGCCAAAACATTACTCTACTCTTGGCCAATAAACTCTTCTACAATCACATTGGAAATAACTTAGATACCAAACGAAACACACTATACCCTCACTTGTGCTTATTTAGAATCACCAATCATTTTGATACTATATATAGTATACACACTCTCTCTTTCGTCAAGGAAAATTCAATCATTATTTTTAATTTTCCACGATCTTCCCACTAAAATTCTCAATACCCACAACAATGTAATAATATAACGCTTTATTGACAAACGTTATATTATTACATATGTTCTATATGATAAATAATTAAAGATGGTCATGAATTATGGATCTGCATTTTGACGATGCAACTTTAGGCTATGGAAAAAGAATAGCAATAAGAAGCTTTTCAGCAAAGTTAAAAGCTGGCTCGTTGGTAGCAATAACGGGTGATAATGGTGCTGGAAAATCTACGCTTCTAAAAACTATCGCAGGCTTGATTAAACCTCTCACAGGTAGAATTACAAAACCCAAAAAAAGTCGGATTGCTTATCTTGCTCAGCAATGTGACATAGATAAAACATTTCCAATTGATGTGAAAATGCTGGTAAAAACAGGACTGTGGTCTTTTTGTGGATTGTGGAAAAATCAACGTCCTTATTTCTCTAAAATTCAGCATGCACTTGAAATGGTTGGGCTTACAGCATACGCCAACCATCCTCTTGATACACTGTCGGGTGGACAGTTACAACGCGCTCTCTTTGCACGTATTATTGTACAAGACGCCGATATTATCTTACTCGATGAACCTTTCAACGGCATAGATTATAATACCCAAAAGGACCTTCTTGCCTTGATCGCACATTGGCAACAACAAGGACGAACAGTTCTTACAGCACTCCATGATACTCTCATTGTGCAAAAATGTTTTCCTCAAATGCTTCATATTAATCAACAACATGCTTTTTATGGAAAAACACCTCAATTCTTCTGCGATAACATTCATCACATTATGTCATCTCTCACACCCAGCTCTCTTCATATCAGCACATTAAAACAACATTTTCCTCTCAATGATTCTCACTTTATAGGGTTGTAGATACGTGTACGCATTTTTTCTTGCCCCCTTTGTTGACTTCCATTTCATGCAAAATGCTCTTATCGGTTCAATCCTTCTCTCCATAAGTGCTTGTCCTGTTGGTGTATTTCTGATGCTACGTGGCATGAGTTTAACAGGAGATGCTATATCCCATGCCATTCTTCCTGGTGTTGCGGCAGCTTTTCTTTTTTGTGGATTTTCACTCATCTCTATGACACTTGGTGGTATTTTTGCTGGCATCATTGTTGCTTTAGCAACTGCTCTCATTTCACGAAATAGCTTTCAGAAAGAAGACGCATCTATGACAGTCTTTTATCTTATTGCACTCGCAACAGGTGTCATTATTGTTTCCCTGAAAAACTCAACAATTGAACTGCTTCATCTCTTATTTGGCTCAGTACTTGCACTGGATACACAAGCCCTCTTACTCATCACCACTATCATGCTGATTACAATATGCAGTCTTTGTATTTTCTGGCGCGCACTCGTATTAGAAAGCTTTGATCCTCTCTTTTTTAAATCGCTTTCTCCATTAAGCAAATATGTCCATATATCATTGCTTGGACTTGTCGTATTAAATCTGGTTGGCGGTTTCCAATCACTTGGAACATTACTTTCTGTTGGCATTATGATGATTCCAGCTATTACTGCCCGTTTTTGGCTCTCGCGTTTGGGGCCTATCTGCACACTTTCCACTCTTTTAGGAATCATTGCTAGTGTATGTGGCCTACTGCTTTCTTTTCATCTGTCACTTCCTTCCGGTCCTGCTATTATCATTGTTGCGGGATTTATTTATCTTTTTTCCTGCTTTATCAGTCCACGTGGGTTTATTGTGGCATGGTTTCCCCATCTATTTTGTATGTTTCTCCCTCGTTTAAGGAAATAATGTGTCTAAATTTATTCAACAATTGATTCTACTTGGAACTCTCTTATTGTTTGCTCTTTTTCCATTTTCTGCTGTTGCGCATAATGTGCAGAATAAGATTCAAGTTGTCGTGAGCTTTTCTATTTTGGCAGATTTAGTAAAAAATGTAGGCGGCAATCATGTCTCTACAACTACTTTTATCGGACCTAATGCAAATACCCATGCTTATGAACCATCCCCCCGAGATGCCCAAGCTCTTAGAAATGCTGATATTATTTTCATCAACGGGCTTCATTTAGAAGGATTTATTGACCGCCTTATCACTGCAAGCGGGACAAAGGCGCTTCTTGTCGAAGTGAGTACTAGCATTTCTCCCCTCAAAATAAAAAATCAAGAACAGAGTGCCCAACAATATCACCACAACAGCTATATTGATCCACATGCTTGGCAAACTATCCCCAATGTTGAAATTTATATCAAAAATATCGCTGCTGCTTTTTGTAAAATCGATCAACCATCCTGTACAAGCTACAACAAAAATGCTGAAATCTACCTCCAAAAGCTTAAGGCAATGCAAGAAAAACTTAAAACAAAAATTGCCATTATCCCAAAAGATCAGCGTATTATCATCACATCTCATGACGCTTTTGGTTATTTTGCTAAGGAATATGGTTTTACTATCCTTGCTCCGCAAAGTGCTTCAACAGAAGCGGAAGCAACACCAGCTGATGTAGCAAAACTTATTAAACAAATTAAAACCAATAAAGCAACAGCACTGTTCATTGAAAATATTTCCAATCCGCGTCTTATAAAACAGATTGCAAAAGAAACAGGTCTAAAAATCGGTGGAATATTGTATTCTGACGCATTGTCAAACGAAAATGGCCCTGCTGCAACTTATCTCGATATGATGGAACATAACGTGAATACTATTATTAACGCCATTACAAAACATTAAGAAGCATTTTACAAAAAAATGAACAAACCTTGGTTATTAGAAGAAAAAACAATTCTTCAAGGTGCTTTATAATTCCCCTATTCCATAAAAAATGGTTTACTTTGTCGTTTTTACATAACCCTAAAATGACATTTATGGAAAATTTTTTGATATAAAAATATATATTTGACCAGATGCTAAACAGAAAAAGCTTAAAATCTATGAAAAGTTAAAATTATTATAGAAGTTATCTAAAACGCATCAACAAAATCTATCATCAAGTAACAAAATACTTTCTCATCGTTTTTAAAATATTATCCTCAATGATGATCAATAAATCTTTCACAAACAAAATATCATTTATGCTTGAATTCCCTTTCTTGTTTTTCAAATTTACTCAATATACATTGATGTATCCGTGACAGAAGCTCACTCTGTAAAAAACGTAATTGTATTTTGTTTTAAAATTATTTTTGCTCCTAAAACTAATACTGTCTACGTAATAATTTTTCTGTTTTTATGCCTAAAAATGCCCTACAAAACATGATTTAGAGTTGTATAAAAATACTAAAATAAGTTGTTTTACAGATAAAAAACATCGTCAAAGTGCCTAAAGAAATTTCGCCAATCCTAAAATCACGGCTCATCATTCCTTAAAACGGATGATTTTAACGTCATTTTGGAGACTATACCAGAAAAGTTTTGGATGATGATAAGCTCTTAAACAAGTTTTAAAATCTATTTTAATAAAGTCTCTTTCAAATGAAAGACGCATAATTTACCTCAAACTTATTGTTCAAAAGTTACACAACAACCCACACAGAAAATAAACGACTTTTTCTTGAAAAAATAAATCTGAATACTGTAAAATAGCCACAATTGAATGGCATTTACTGTTTATATTCTTAGGCTTTCTTACTGCTTTACTCAAAACCTTTTTGTTTTTAGCAAATGCCACAGGACAGTACCCCGTTAACGTACTATAGCTTTCATAAAAGAAAACAAGTAAGTCTAAACAAATTCGTTTGACCTTTTGGTGCTTCCTGTTTAAATGAACCAACCTACTTCTGAAACAAAACTGTCATGGCGTGTTCATGTATAATACCATAAATCTAGGGAAATCTACGTTCCATTACTTCAAAAAGGGGGGAACCATGAGTCGTTTTTATTTTTCTATAGCAGCGTTTGCAATTACTATTAGCATGGCAACAGCGGGATTTGCGCAAACAAAAATTAGCTTTTGGCATTCTATGAGCGGCGAGCTAGGAAAACAAACTGAGCGTTTTATTAACGACTTTAATGCCAGTCAGTCTAAGTATAAAGTTGTGCCTTCATTTCGTGGTGAATATGAAGAAGCTATGGTTTCACTCATTGCAGCATTTCGTGGAAAGCAACAACCCGTTCTCGCCCAAATCTATGAAATTGGTACTGGGACCATGATGGCTGCAAAAGGTGCCATTTATCCCATTTATCAACTTATGGAAGATACAAAACAAGAATTTGATTCTACAGATTATTTGCCTGCTATCAGTGGCTATTACTCAGATGTTCAAGGGCGAATGCTTTCTATGCCATTCAATTCTTCAACACCAATCCTTTATTATAATAAGGATATCTTTAAAAAAGCAGGGCTTGATCCAGAACAACCGCCTAAAACATGGCAAGATATAGAAAATTTCTCCAAAAAAATTCTTGAAACTAAAGCAGCAAGCTGTGGCTTCACAATGTCTTATGCAGCCCAATGGATTGGCATAGAAAATTTTTCAGCATTGCATAATGTTCCCTTTGGAACGAAAGAGAATGGTTTCGGCGGACTTGAGGCAAAACTTACCTTTAACGGGCCTTTACAAGTGCGTATGTGGAGCGACCTTAAAAGATGGTCTGACCAAGGCATTTTTCGCTATGGTGGTCCTGCTGGAGCATTAGATGCAACACCAATGTTTATGTCGCAAAATTGTGCAATCTTTATGCAATCTTCTGGCTCTCGTGATGGAATTCTATCTGAAGCACAGTTCAAAGTAGGATTTGGTATGCTGCCCTATTATGCTGATGTAAAAGGTGCTCCACAAAATTCAATTATTGGTGGTGCCTCTATTTGGGCTTTGAAAGGTCATACCCCTGAAGAATATGCTGGTGCAGCTGCTTTTCTTAAATATCTCTCCAGAGCAGATAATCAAGCCAAATGGCACCAGATAACAGGTTATCTTCCAACAACAAAAGCTGCTTATGAATTGAGCAAACAACAGCAATATTACGATAAAAATGTCAGTGCAGATATTGCAATTAAACAGATTAATCTTAACCAACCAACTATTAACTCAAAGGGCATAAGATTTGGTAATTTACCACAAATTCGTTCCATTCTTGATCAGGAATTAGAAGCTGTCCTTAGTGGTTTAAAAACACCAAAAGATGGATTAGATGAAACCGTTGAACGTGGCAATAAGCTTTTACGTGAATTTGAAAAATCCAATCATTAGAGTTTTATTTTTAATCATTAATGATCAAAAAGTTAATCAAACAGTTTAATCTTTTTATTCGTTCACTTTTAGAAAGTTTCTGTGTGTAAAAGAGCCTTATGGATGCAAGAGAAACATGCATATTTCAAAAATAGTTTACTCTCTTATTGGCTGCTGTTTCCTCAGCTCATTGTGACTTTTTTGTTTTTCTTTTTGCCTGCTGCCCAAGCAATAAAGTCATCTTTTGAGCGTGAGGATCCTTTTGGTTTTTCGACAACTTTTATTGGTTTTGAAAATTATATAAATATCCTCTCTGATTTTGCTTATCTAAAGTCACTGCTCACCACCGCAATATTTTCTATTTCGGTTACTGTTGTTTCAATGACAATGGCTCTTCTTTTAGCTGTCTGTGTTGATCGTGTCATTCGTGCAAAAAAGGCTTATACAACGCTTTTTCTCTGGCCTTATGCTGTCGCTCCAGTATTGGCAGGTATATTATGGTTGTTTATCTTCCATCCAATCATCGGAATTATCCCTGTTCTGTTGGAAAAAATCGGTATTATATGGAATTATCGCATTAATGGTACACAAGCAATGGTCCTTATTGTGATTGCAGCAAGCTGGAAACAAATCTCCTATAATTTTCTCTTTTTTCTAGCTGGGCTCCAATCTGTTCCACGTTCCCAAATAGAAGCAGCAGCAATTGATGGTGCAGGTCCCTTTAAACGATTTTGGACTGTAGTGTTTCCACAAATTTCACCGACAACCTTTTTTCTTTTTGTTGTCAATATTCAATATGTCATGTTTGATACATTTGGTATCATTGATAATATCACCTCTGGAGGTCCTGCACGTGCAACAAGTACTCTCGTCTATAAAATCTATGATGATGGATTTAAAAACCAAATAATAGGTGCATCAGCGGCACAATCAACAATATTAATGTTGATGGTGATTGTTTTAACGTTTATCCAGTTTTGCTGGATTGAACGCCGCGTACAATATTAGGAAACAAATTATGGTTGAAAATCGCCCTATTTTGAAATTTCTAACCCATCTCACTCTTATTATTGGTATTATTGTTATTTGTTTTCCTGTTTATGTTGCTATTATTGCGTCAACCCATAGTTCAGCTGCATTTAGTTCAGGGGCACTTCCTCTTTTACCAGGACGACATGCTCTGGAAAACTATCAAACAATCTTTGGTGATGGACTTGAGAAACTCGGACTACCCAATCTTTGGCCACTTTTAATAAATTCGCTTATTATGGCTCTTGGTATTAGTATTGGGAAGATCATTATTTCGCTCTTTTCTGCTTATGCAATTGTTTACATGCGTTTTCCTTTCCGAAAAACTGCTTTTGCTCTCATCTTTATCACTCTGATGCTTCCTGTTGAAGTTCGTATTATTCCAACATATGCAATTGTCGCGCAATTGGGCATGATAAACACCTATAGCGGAATGATTATTCCACTTATTGCATCTGCAACTGCTACATTTTTATTTCGTCAGTTTTTTTTAACTGTTCCAGACGAACTCCTAGAAGCTGCTCGTGTTGATGGTGCAGGACCATTTAAATTTTTTAAAGATATTCTTCTTCCTCTCAGCAAAAGCAATATCGCCGCTTTATTTATTATTATGTTTATTTATGGATGGATACAGTATCTCTGGCCTCTTATCGTTACAACTGATCAAAATCATCAAACTATTCTTATTATTCTAAAACAACTTATTGTAGAATCACTTCAACATGATCCTCAATGGAATATACTCATGGCAGTATCGGTCGTTGCTATGGTGCCGCCTGTTCTTATCGTCATCTGCATGCAGCGACTTTTTATCAAAGGTCTTATTGAAACGGAGAAATAACTGTGGCCATAATCCAGTTATCAAATATAAAAAAACAGTATGACAACGGCATTCTGGTCATTGATGATTTGAACTTAACAGTTGCTGATAGAGAACTTCTTGTTCTTGTTGGACCTTCAGGATGTGGAAAATCAACATTATTACGTATCATTGCAGGGCTTGAACAAGTTACTTCAGGTGAACTCACTATTGATAACGAGCGTATCAATGAGCGTGAACCAGCTGATCGTGATATTGCTATGGTTTTTCAAAATTACGCACTTTATCCCCATATGACAGTTCGTGGAAATTTAGAATATGGTCTTAAAAATCGTAAAACACCTAAAGATGAAATCAATAGACGTATCACACACGCTGCAAAACTTTTGCAAATAGAGCAATTTCTGGATCGTAAACCACGGCAATTATCAGGAGGACAACGCCAACGTGTGGCAATGGGGCGCGTAATTGTGCGTCAACCACGTGTCTTCCTCTTTGATGAACCTCTCTCAAACCTTGATGCGAAATTGCGAGCACAAATGTGCATTGAGATTAAAACACTCCAGCGTTCATTAGGTACAACCAGTCTCTATGTTACCCATGATCAACTAGAAGCGATGACACTCGCAGATAGAATTGTTGTCATGAATAAAGGAGCTATCGAGCAAATTGGAACGCCAATGGAAATTTATGATTATCCAGCAACAACATTTGTGGCTGATTTTATTGGTTCTCCTCCCATGAATTTTCTTGATCGTCAAATCTTAGAACAACACTTAGGCCGTGCATTATCTTATAGTCCAGAAACTGATCTGTTAGCTTTCAGACCAGAGATAATTTTATTGGGAGAATATCCAGATCAAGGACCTGTTTTTCATACACAAATTGAGCTTATCAAGCCTATCGGGACAGGAAGCCATGTTTTAACGCGTTGGGAAGACAATATTTTTACCATTGAAATAAAGGAGCGTTTTACACACGACTATGGTCAAAAATTAAGTTTTACTGTTCCTCATCAGAGCTTTCATACTTTTAATAAAACCACTGGAAAACGTACAGCTAATAAGTAAATAGTGTAGAGGCTTTAACCTTATAAGCACCATCGAGAATGATTCTTACTTATCTCCCTCCTACTAGCCCCATTTCCATTAGGAGGGAAAAGCTTTTTACACAATATATGCTTTTTATCTTTGTGCTCGCAATTGTAAAGCGAGGTCAGGTTGATCTGTGGTGATATAGTGAACAGGCATATCCAACCAATGTGATAATCGAGCTTTTCCATTGATTGTCCATACCCCTACCGTAAAGCCAGCTTCAAGCGCAGATTCAAGAAAGTTCTGTGGGACAATGGAACCATCTAAACTCAAATCAGAATATCCCAATTTTTTCCACTCAGAAAAATGATGTTTCATATCACCAGCAAAACTATCAAGACATGGACCAGATGTTATTCCTGCTTCAATAAAGGGACGAAGACTTGCAGGATCAAAACTGATTGCAGAAACGCGTTCTGCTAAATTTCGGCTTTTTATCAATGTAAGCGCTTTTTGGGATAAAATCGTCTCACGTTCAACTTCACCACATGTTTTAATTTCAAGATGTAATGCAACGTTGGTGGGTACTAAAAGATCAAGCACTTCTTCTAGTAAAGGAGGTGCTTCCATACTTCCTCTTACGCAGAGTTTTTTGCGTGTTTCATTATCAATATCATGAATATATCCTGTTTTTCCAACAAGTTGTTCTAGACGAAAATCATGAAATACAACCACTTCACCGCTTTTAAGTAAATGAACATCGCATTCAATTTCATCAATACCTAACGCTATAGCGTTACGAAATGCCGAAAGGGTATTTTCAGGATAAAGATGCGTTCCACCACGATGTGCAACAATTTTTTTCTCAGGCATGCACTATTTCACACTTCTTAACTTTAAACGATATTTCTTCATACAAATCAGACAATGATTTTAAAAAATCGTTTTTTGTCTACTCTTCTAAAGATAAAATTTTAAACAACACTCTCATTTTTGAAATGACTTTGGAGTTATATCATACACAACATGATTAATGCTCTCTCCTTCACGTATCATACATGATGCAATAAGATTTGTAGTTCATTTCAATCATTCCCACTCAATGGTCCCTGGAGGTTTTGAAGTTATATCATAAACAACACGATTAATACCTCTTACTTCGTTAATAATGCGCGCTGCTGTTTTGCTTAAAAACACCATATCATAGGGATAAAAATCAGCAGTCATTCCATCTATAGATGTCACTGCACGAAGAGCACAAACAAATTCATAAGTGCGTCCATCACCCATCACACCAACGGTCTGAACAGGAAGAAGAACAGCAAAAGCTTGCCAAATTTCATCATAAAGACCAGCTTTACGGATTTCATCAAGGTAAATAGCATCTGCTTCACGTAAAATTTCTAATTTTTCGCGTGTCACTGCTCCTGGACAGCGAATTGCAAGACCAGGACCTGGAAAAGGATGACGGCCTATAAACTGTTCAGGTAATCCTAATTCTCGTCCTAGCGTGCGAACCTCATCCTTAAACAGTTCACGCAATGGTTCTACAAGTTTCATGTTCATGCGTTCTGGTAAGCCTCCTACATTATGGTGGCTTTTAATTGTTATTGATTTACCAATCGCTGAAACACTCTCTATGACATCTGGATAAAGCGTACCCTGGGCTAAAAACTCTGCGCCTCCAATTTTTTTGGTTTCTTCTTCAAAAACTTCAATAAAAAGACGCCCAATTGTTTTGCGCTTTTTTTCTGGATCTGTCTCACCTTCTAAAGCACTGAGAAACATGTTAGCAGCATTAACGTGAATAAGTTCTATATTATAATGATCACGAAAGAGTGTGAGAACTTCTTCAGCTTCATTCTTGCGCATCAATCCATGATCTACCAAAATACATGTTAGCTGATCTCCTATTGCTTCATGGAGGAGCACAGCTACCACTGACGAATCCACACCACCTGAAAGACCACAAATGACACGACTTTTACCAACTTTTTGTCGTATCGTAGCAATTGCCTGCTCACGGTAAGAAGCCATGGACCAATCGCCCTTAAGACCAGAAATTTTATGAACAAAATTTTGCAAAAGTTCTGTACCATCCGGTGTATGAACAACTTCAGGATGAAACTGCACTGCGTAAAGGCGTCTTTTTTCATCAGCAATAGCAGCATAGGGAGCGCCTTTTGAGGTTGCTATGACACGAAAACCTTCAGGTAAAGCCGTTACACGGTCACCGTGACTCATCCATACTTGATAACAAGAACCCTTTTCCCACACACCATCAAAAAGTGCATTCTCCTCTTGTATCTCCAATAAAGCACGCCCAAATTCACGCTCATGTCCAGCTTCAACTTTTCCCCCAAGCTGAACACACATCACTTGTTCGCCATAACAAATACCAAGTACTGGGACCCCCCTTGCAAAAATCTCCATCGGAGCACGCGGTGAACCATCATCAATAACTGAATAGGGACTACCCGATAAAATAATAGCTTTAGGATTTATCCTTTGCATGCCTTCTAAAGCGGATTGAAAAGGGACAATTTCACAATAGACACCCATTGCTCGCACCCGCCGTGCAATAAGTTGTGTCACCTGTGAACCAAAATCAATAATAAGAACAGTGTCTAGATGTGCTATGCTCATAGAAAACCAATCAGTCATTATACAATGAGAACAAATTAAGATTTATTATTCAATCTTTTTCTTTTCACAAGCCTCTTCACTGGAAAAAAAGGTTTTTCTTGTAAAATTTAAAAATACAAAGTGCGAGACGATATCTCAATGTCTTTTTTGCAACACTGACAAAAAGAAACCATCTGTTTTTGTTGCTGCTGGCGATAAGGTGAGTCCATAATTTGAAAAGATTGGTTGCACCGGTGAAGAACTAAAATATTGCTGCCAAAGAGCCCGCATATTTATTGGATAAAAATGACAATATCGTTGTAGAAAGCGAGAAATTTGTTCCTCATTCTCATCCACAAAAAGAGAGCATGTAATATAGACTAAACGCCCGTTTGATTTAAGATAATTTATAGCCTCATGCAAAATAGTCTTCTGTTCTATTTGGCGTTGTTTTACCTGTTCTAACGTCAAGCGCCATTTCGTATCTGGTCGCCGCCGCCATGTTCCTGTACCGCTACATGGTGCATCTAGTAAAACGATATCCATTCGACCTACTAACGGCTTTAATGCTTCTATATTCCTAAGTGGCTGGACATTATGAACACCAGCACGGCGAAGACGCTCAAAAAGAGGAGCCAAACGGGCTTCATTTGAATCATAAGCATAAATTTGCCCTTGATTTTTCATACTAGCAGTCAAAGCTAAGGTTTTGCCACCAGCTCCGGCACAATAATCTAATACTTGCATATTGACTTTTGCTTCGACAAGATAGGCAACAATCTGAGATCCTAAATCTTGTATTTCAAAGTGCCCCTTCTGAAAAGCCGTTTCAACTTGAAGATTAGGATGACGGTTAAATTTTTCAAGCGGCGCAATTCTTAAAGCTTGCGGAAACCATGAAAATGGTTGAGGTTTGGTTTTTACTAATTCTTGTAAAACCTTCTCTGGCGTTGCCTTTAAACTATTCACGCGTAAATCTAAAGGAGGACGTGTTGCTAATGCAGCAGCTTCAACAACCCAATTATCGGAAAATACAGGACTCAAATGCGCTTGACACCATTTGGGAATATCACCACGAATATAGTCTGGAGCATCCACTAATTGTCGTTTTTGCCATGATTGACGCTGCTTAATTCCTAATAGCTGTGGGGCAAATCGATCTCCTGCTAATTCACCATCAATTTGTTCAATGGTCATTTTTCCAGTGTCTAATAAAGCACCAAAAACACTATCTCGAATGTCATCACTTTCCATACGCCATTGTAAAGAATAACGCCGTCTTAAAACATCATAAACAATTGTACTAATTGCTGCGCGATCATTGGCACCGGCAAAGCGATGAGAAAGGCCCCAAGCTTTTAAAGCTTCACTTGCGGGGTAGTGCCGTATTTCTATCTCTTGTAGAATTTCTACTGCTGCACGCAAACGCCCACCTAAGCGCATTCATTTCTCCCATTGAATTTTTGCAATTATTTTAACAATTTAAGTAAAAATAAAATTATCTTTCTTAACGCCAATGGAATTTCTCAAAACTATACAAAACTTACATCGGAGATTAAATGATTCTAATCGCACTTTGTTTAGCATTTCAAACTCTTCATTTCATCTACTATCCCTTTATATTCCCCTCACTCTAAAATACCTCTATTCTATCTTGATACTGTAAGGTATTTTCTTAAAAGTATTTTACAATATATTGATTTATAATGATAATTTATTTACTTGCATGTTGAATAAAAGCTCTGAATATCGTAGAATTTTTTTTATTTCAACCTGTTTATATTCAATCAAATAAAATCATTTTCTTATACATCTAAGCAAGATTAGCGTGTAAGTAAAAAACTCTTAAAGAAAAAAATAAAAATACCTCTCGTGAATGCTCTTAGGTGCCAAAGGCTATTGCAACATGTAGAATATCAATAGTATGATGTTACTAACGTGCTTATTTCATCAATATAAATATGGTGGCGTTCAATGGTTTTATCCATATAGCATTCACCAATGCCTTTATAAAAAGTGCTGAAGCCCTTTGAGAAAGTTTCTTTTAAAAAATGCATGAATTAGCAACGCAATGGCACTTTGTTTTATGGAGAGGACATATCCCATTAAAAAAAATGAGAAAAACACAAGCATAAGGCAATACGTAATCTCTGTTATTTTTTAAAGATATAATTCTGAATGCTTATGAAAAGCGTAAAACTGAATTAAAGAAGATGGTAAAAACGGAAACTGATTTCTGCCTTTACAGCTTTATCTCCTCTCCAAATAAGGCTATCTTCCTGTCTCAAAAATTACCTAAACAAATATAAGCAATATGCTCGCCCCTATTTGCCATACAAAAGCTGAAACTGCTTATAAGCTCTTATTCATCTTAATTTCTATCTCAAACATATGGCTGTATTAGATTTGAATGTTGGTTTACAAGCAACAATCATCCCCTTCTTATTTCCTTATAAATTAAGTTTTCAGACCTCTCTATAAACAGCACTTAACATCAGATATCGCTCTATCTTGAAAAGACTACCTTTCTTTAAAAAATGAAAAACATTCCTCTTAGGATCAACATGTCCATATGATTCCTGACAAAATATTAACTTTTTAGAAAAGGCTTGGAACCACTATTTGGCATGACCGTTTTTATTATACTGGCCTTAAGCCAGATAATTTAAAAGGAGAAAATAATGAACACTTATAATAATGGAAAAACGACTTCATCTAAAAGCCGTCACAATACAATGCCCTCAAACAATGGAAAGAAATCCATCCAAAGTGATCAGGCTAACACTCGCCAACGTGCGTCAAAGTCGACACGAAAGACGACAAAAAGTTAATTCCCTTAATTTCGTATAACACGCAGAAAGAATTGGAATATAAGCCTCCAATTCTTTCCCTTTTAGAGTTACTACACTAAACTATAAAGAGAAAAATGATAGTCTCACTACATTTTCTTAAAGAATTTTATACCATGTCACATAGCTCTATACACTTATACATCAAACAGGGCCTCGGTAATTTGGACTCTCCCGTGTGATAGCAACATCATGTGTATGACTTTCATGGAGTCCAGCATTGGTGATACGAACAAACGTCGCTTTTTCACGAAACTCTGCTAAATTCTTCGCCCCAACATACCCCATTGAGGCTCGCAATCCACCAGCAAGTTGGTGCAAAACCGATGCTATAGGGCCTTTATAAGCGACTTGCCCCTCTACACCTTCAGGAACCAATTTAAGTTCATCACGCACTTCATCCTGAAAATAGCGATCTGCCGATCCCCTTGCCATAGCACCAACAGACCCCATACCACGATAGGCTTTAAAAGATCTCCCTTGATAAAGATAAACTTCGCCAGGACTTTCATCTGTACCCGCTAAAAGAGAGCCAATCATAGCAGCACAAGCTCCACCTGCTAAAGCTTTAGCAAAATCACCCGAAGCTTTAATCCCACCATCCGCAATCACAGGAATACCCGCTTTTTCAGCAACTTCAGCAGCATTCATAATGGCTGCAAGTTGAGGAACACCAACCCCTGCAACAATTCTTGTAGTACAAATAGAACCAGGACCAATACCAACCTTTACCGCATCTGCACCACTATCAATTAACGCCTGTGTTGCCTGAGAAGTCGCTACATTACCAGCAATAACAGCCGGAGAAATCGCCATTTTTTTAATCCGTTCAACGGTCTCTAACACACGTTGAGAATGGCCATGCGCTGTATCAATCACCAATACATCAACACCTGCATCAATAAGTCGTTCAGCCCGTTCAATTCCATCATTCCCCACACTACTGGCAGCACCAACACGCAAACGACCTTGAGAATCTTTGGCAGCATTTGGATTTAATTGTGCTTTTTCAATATCCTTAACTGTTATCAAACCAACACAGCGATTTTGTTCATCCACAACCAACAACTTTTCAATCCTATGATGATGTAAAAGATACTTAGCCTCACTAAGTTGGACATTTTCATGCACCGTGATCAAATTTTCATGTGTCATTAATTCATAAATTTTTTGTTTTGGATCCGATGCAAAACGTACATCCCTGTTTGTCAAAATGCCAACAAGCCGTCCAGCAGTTTCACCTTTAGCGCCATTTTCAACAACCGGAATACCCGAAATACCATAGGAGCGCATCAAAGCTTTCGCCTCTTCAAGTGTTGCATCCGGCCCTATCGTTACTGGATTAACAACCATACCAGATTCAAACTTCTTGACTTGACGAACCTCTTCAGCTTGCTCTGTAGCAGACATATTACGATGAATCACACCAAGACCACCAGCTTGAGCCATAGCAATAGCCAAGCGCGATTCTGTAACAGTATCCATCGCAGCTGAAAGCAACGGCAAATTTAGCTTAATATCAGCTGCAATACGTGTTCTCAAATCTACTTGGCTGGGCATAACAAGAGAATGACCAGGCTGTAAAAGCACATCATCAAAAGTCAATGCCAATACCCCTGTCCCCGTTTCAACAATCTTTGCCATAGCCAAATTCCTTTTATAATAAAATACCGCAAGTAGTTTCATACAACTGCGGTTCTCAAACGTTGTGGATTGGCAAAAAGTTATGCCATGCTACAAAAAAAATGAAAAGAAAAATTAAAATAATTTTTTGATTATAGTCTATAAAATTTATAATTGTGATTCAATGGGTAACCAACTTATTATTTTAGCAAATACACGACGCCAAAAATTGCTTTCCGGCTCATAATCAAGGCTATGCTGTTTTTCGTTTTCAATAAAATCCCAATAAATACGGTTATTATTACCAAGACGAAGATGATAGCTCATTTCGCCCGTGGTTTCTTCAGAAAAAAGCAAATCTAATCTTGCTATAATCGGTGCACATTCAAAAAGAATCCCCATTTCCGTATTCAGCGCAGCAGATCTGGGATCAAAGTTTAAAGAGCCAATAAACGCAGTTTTACGGTCAACTAAAAAAGCTTTAGTATGTAAACTTGCCTTATTTGAACGAAAGAGTCGTAATCCGTGCGTATTGCCGTCGGGTTTTAACTCATAAAGCTTAACACCACTTTTCAATAACGCTTTACGATATGGGACATAACCACCATGTGCCAGTGCCACATCAGTCGCCGCTAAAGAATTTGTAAGAATTTTGACATCAACACCCTTTGAAACCAAATTGCCCAAATTCTGCGTCCCCACTCTACCTGGAACAAAATAAGGAGATGTAATTTGAACCGTTTTTTTCGCATCACCAATAACCTGTGAAAGTGCCTTCATAAGCCAATTTCCAGCTTTTTTGCGCAATGCTTTTTCCGGAGGGTCAGAGAGTACAACAACTTTATCTGCTAAAAACAACCGCTTTCCTGCTTGGATAAAACAATCAAAGCTAATATGTTCTTTAACATAGTCGAGATACACTTTCGCAACCTTGGAATCACGAAACTTACGTAATTTATCCTTCCAATAGCCCAGATCGCTTGCACTTTTAGGGACAACCAAGGTATGAATCGGTAAAACGACAGCACTATTCCAAAAATCATCAAAAATCGTTTCCACCCTTTTAACCGAGGGACCAATTAACATCAAATCTAAATCTCGAAAATGTGATTCTTTACCAGCATCAAAATAAGAATCGGCAAGATTGCGTCCTCCTACAAAAGCAACTCGACCATCTACAATGAAAGCTTTATTATGCATCCTACGCGTTACAGTAATTGCCCGCAATATAATCTCTAAACCACGACGTAATCCCCCCTTACGTGATCGTCCTGGATTAAATACTCTCACTTCAATATGCGGATGTTTATCCAAGGCAATATAAGCTGGATCACGGGCTTGAGCATTAATATCATCTAAAAGAAGACGCACTCGAACACCACGATCAGCAGCCTCTACTATTTCACTTAAGAGTAAGCGCCCTGTTAAATCATCATCCCAAATATAATACATGAGATCAAGACTACGTCCAGCCTGTGCTGCTCCTATGGCACGAATACAAAACGCATCTAAATTGCTAATAATGAGTGAAAGGCCATCTTTATCAATTCCTAACCCACCAGTTTCCTCTGCCAAACGGCTTATTATACGGTCAAATTTGGTTTCATCTTTCTGAACAGCCAATGCATAGGAACATACTCCCCTAGCATTTTTCATAAAACGCCCATATGTGTAGATAGCCAACATAGAGGCAATAAAAAAAAATATGGTAAAACTGATAACAATCTCTAAAAAAGTCAAAGAGAACAAACTTTCTATTTTAAAGCCATCGCACCACCAGCGATGCGAACCACAATATTAAAATGAGTGATCCAACCTCAATCATTATAATAGACAGCATGCCATCTCTTACTTAAAAGAAGATAAACTTAGCTCAAGTTATAAAAAATAAAAAAAGAACAGAACATTAAAACTGCGTTTATTTTAATAAAATCAATACTTATTAAATTTTTAAAATTATTGTCAATATCCAACCTACAGTACACAATAATTCTTTTAGAATCCCGCTTTTCTACAGCTGATATTAAAAGCTATTACAATTTTTTGAAGATTATCCTTCTTATAAACGGATATTTATCGTGAATTTTATTTCCGTTCTTGGTTTCTTATTGCTCTCAATGCTTCTATTTTTCGATACAACGTAGAGCGACCAATATGAAGACGGCGTGCAATCTCACTCATATGTCCCTTATAATGTTTAACCGATTTCTCAATAATATCACATTCTATCTCTGCGAAAGTGCGGACATGCCCATCAGCATTCAAAAATTGTATTGATTCTTGTTCATGATCCTCTTGAACATCACTCTCAATAATATTGGGTACACTTATTAGCGGATTTCCCATTAACTGGGGAAAATCCCGAACCGTTAACAAAGGCCCCTCACTAAGTAAAACCGCACGAAATAAAAAATTTTCAAGTTCATTTCGATTACCAGGCCAATCATACTGCATAAGCAATGAAAGAGCAGATCCTGCTAAACCATGTACATGCGATCTCCCCGTTTCGATAATAATGCGGTCAATCAAATGTTGCGTAAGCTCTGGAAAATCATCTCTCAATTCCCGCAAAGCAGGAACATTAATCGATAATTGGGAAAATTGTTCAAACAAACTGTGCGAAAAACAATCTTCTTTAACCAGATCTGAAAGCCGCGACGCTGAAATAGCCATAATACGAACAGAAGGAGGGGTGTTCTTGGCTACCTTCTCCCTCTCTTGAAGATAACTTGCAAAACGCTTTTGCTGTATGGGCTCAAGTCGATCCACATCAAAAAGACAAAGTGTTCCTCTTTCAAGAGCAGAAACCATTGGTAAAAACTCTTGAAACCACTGACGATTTTCTTCTTCTGGATCAACGATAGAGGAACATTGAAAGCGAATAAAAGCCCCATCTGATAGCAAACCCTCATGATGAATAATGCGCGCCAATGTTTCGCGACCAGTTCCATTTTCACCTTCTATCAAAAGATTCTGTAACGAAGAGGCAGCATTCCTCGATTGTTCCAAAACAATCTGCATTGCCCTGCTTTTTATGCAGAGATCAGAAAAACGCAAGTGATTCTCATTTTTGCGCTGAATATAACGTACCTCATGTTCCAATGCTGAAATAAGAAAAAGATTATCTAAAGTCACTCTTAACCGTAGGGGTGTCACTGGATAAATCCAATAATCAATAGCTCCCGCTGTCAAAGCTTTCTGGAGTAAATCTTGATTCTCTTGTTGTGCTATCACAACAAGAGGAACAGAAACACCAGCAACCCTAATCATTTTAATCAAATCACCCACACTCAAATCACTCATAGCGACATCAAGGAGTGCAAGCACAATATTTTTACGTCTGTGTAAAAGATCAATCGTACGCAAGCCATTTTCTGCTTCAATGACACGGTGACCAAAACCTCGAAGCATAGCAGAAAGCTCTATACGTCTTCCATAATCTTCACTCGCAACAAGAATGGGACCAACCATAATTTTAATAATCTCCTTCGAGACTACTAAACAGCTTCATGTAACAATTGTTGTAAATCATAAGAAATATTTCGCCTCTTGTATTTATTACAAATTTCATCAAGCCGTTAATTAAATACAACATTAAGGCATTTTTTTCCATTTTTTTACTTTTTCATTGATTTTTATCAAATTTTTTATCTTGACTCATGGAATAATTTAACAATGTTATAGAGATTAGAGAGTAAAGTAACATAAATAGAGTGAAACAAATGAAACACATCTGCCGTATTTTATGTCTTACAATCACCGCTTTGGTATTAGCTGCCTGCGTCTTTGCACAGCATTATGGACAGAATATACCAACTGGAATTGATGGTAAATGGGTTGATGAAAATGGTATCATTTCTTCTTTCCGCAAAGGTGTTTTTGAGACCCGTGCTGCAGATACAGAAGAAAAATTATCAGAAGGTACCTATAATTATGTCAGTGCTCAACATATAGAAATTGAAATACGCTCCATTCTTCGTGGAACAATTTCTAAAGTCAACTGTATGATATCACAAGATGCAATGCAATTGCTCTGCTCATCATATACAGGATCACAATTTTCACTTAAAAGACAATTTTAATGAAATAAAAATTATAGCTTCTATGAAAAATGCAATAAATACACATGTCAGAAGGTATCAACCCTCCTGCTAGTGAGTTAAAATGTGCAAAAGCAGTGTAGTGCTTTAGATGTAATATGTCCATTTATAATGGTAATTTACTGTTTTGCATATTGAATGAAAAGATCGAGTATGTAAAATCTTCTCATTCCAAACCTTTCCCATAGTGAATCAATCATAACTATTCGCTTGCACCTTAAAAACAGGATTAGGGTGTGGATAAAAAACTTTTTATAAAGAGTAAGTATGTCTTTCAAGACCCTTTTTAAGTGTCAAGGGCTGTCATAACATCGGAGGCTGACAAATTATATGATGATTCCGACTTGCTTCTTCATAAGTGCAAAGATGATAGTGCTCGATAGATTTCATTATATCATTCACGAATGGTGTCGCAAAACGGCTTTTGAACCTTAAGAGATATTATTCTATAAGTACGTGAATTTGCAACACAATAGCATTCTGTTTTACGTGAGTGACATAATCACATTAAGCAAAATTTGTAAACACCATAAAATACATAAGCAACTATCTTCACTAAGCTCCCCATAAAACTACTACCTAATAAAATTTTATCTTTATTACTGTAAGCTGTTTTCACTCTAAAATAAATTCTATCTGGTATGGATACTCCCACTTATGCAGCACCAATGCGCAAAAGATCATGAAAATGAACAATACCTATTGGTTTTTTATTTTCAACTACAAAAAAAGCACCAATATGGTGATCATTAATAAATGCTGTTGCAGCTCCTACTAGTGTATTTGGCTCCAGAATTTTAGGATTTTTTGTCATCACCTCATCAACATTAAATTGTGATAAGTCAAAATGCATGTTGCGTGCAAGATCACCGTCGGTCACAATCCCGATTAATTCACCTTTTTTATTTATAACGCCAACACAACCAAAATGTTTTTCAACCAAAACATTCATCGCTTCAGTCATAGTTGTTCCCCGTGCAACTAAAGGAATACTATCACCTCTATGCATGATATCACGCACATATTTAAGGCTTGCACCAAGGGAACCACCAGGATGATAAATTTTAAAATCGGTTGCAGTGAAGCCACGTATTTCTAAAAGAGCAACAGCCAATGCATCTCCCATTGCTAATTGCATAATGGTTGAAGTTGTAGGAGCAAGCCCGTGGGGGCAAGCTTCTTCTATCTTTGGCAACAAAAGTACAATATCAGCTTGTCTTCCTAATACAGAATTTTCCCCCGATGTCATGGCAATAAGTGGTATGCGAAAACGCGCAGCATGATTGATAATACCACTTAATTCTAAAGTTTCACCTGACCATGACAAAGCAAGAATAACATCATCCGGACCAATCATACCAAGATCACCATGATTGGCTTCTGCAGCATGAACAAAAAAAGCTGGTGTCCCAGTGGAAGCTAAAGTTGCTGCAATTTTTGTACCTATATGCCCACTCTTGCCAAGACCTGTAATCACCACATGGCCCTTCGCATTTCTGATGGTTTTAACAGCCATTGCAAAAGAGGAAGAAAGATCGCTAAGAAGAGCTGCTTCAAGTGCTTCAAGCCCTTGTTTTTCGCTCGCAAGTGTTTTAAGCGCCGAAGCAATGGCACCTTGCAAAACCATATGAGAAGACTGTATTATCATGATCAAATTTGATAAATGAAATTAAATGAGAGATCTATATCATTTCTCAACTTTAATGATTTCTAGTAAACTTTTCAATGAAGCAGAAACTTGGCTATGCATATCAGCGCGTGCTAAAGAAAATGCAACGTTGGCCTCAATAAAACCAGTTCTAGAACCACAATCAAACGTGCGCCCCTCTGACTGGAAACCAAAAAAATCCTGCTCCTTCGAAAGCCTTACCATCGCGTCTGTTAATTGAATTTCGTTTCCTGCTCCTTGTTCTTGATTGGAAAGAATATTAAAAATTTCTGGTTGCAAAATATAACGACCATTAATGTATAGATTTGATGGTGCTGTTCCTTTTTTTGGTTTTTCTACCATTTTTGTGATTTTAAAACCGTTTGCAATTTGCTCGCCTTTCCCAACAATACCGTATTTATGTGCTTCTTTTTGATCGCATTCTTGGACTGCTATAATATTTCCTCCACCGGTTGTTTCATAAAGATTGATCATTTCACAAAGACAGCTCTTTTTAGCTTGTATAAGCATATCTGGTAACAATAAAGCAAAAGGCTCACTCCCAACTAATTCGCGTGCGCACCAAAGAGCATGTCCTAACCCCAAAGGTTGTTGTTGGCGCGTAAAAGAAGTTGTGCCTGGTACAGGTTGTAAACTGTATAAATACTTAAGTTCTTCTTTTCTACCACGTTCGGCAAGAGTTGCATATAATTCAACTTGCGCATCAAAATAATCCTCAATGACTGCTTTGTTGCGCCCAGTAACAAAAATAAAATGCTCAATACCAGCTTCACGTGCTTCATCTACAACATATTGAATAACAGGCTTATCAACAATAGTCAGCATTTCTTTGGGAACTATTTTTGTGGCAGGAAGAAAACGTGTCCCAAGACCAGCCACGGGAAACACTGCTTTCCGTATTTTACGTACTCTCACTCTCCTGCTCCTCAAATTAATCGTATCATTTTCTGATTTGTTTTAACATATGTTTTTACAAAATAATAAAAAAGATCCTTTATTGTTTTAATCGCCATTATATGTAGACAGGAAAGAGATGCCAGAGTATAATAATTTATCAAGAATTCTCCTTCAAAAGGCATAATCCGTTTTAGCCTTTCTTATTTGCTGCTAACATTATTAACAAGACCGAATACAAAATAAAGTTCTGGCACATAAAAATACTTGAATATTGAGGGAAATTTTAAAATGCAAACAACAAAATCTAAAATTTTCTCTTCTGAAAAAGGAAAAACAACTCAGAAAAATTTTATCATAGATTTCATTACTCTCTTTTTTGCTGTTTTCATATTTTCTACATCATTCTTACATGCCGATAGTGATTTTAAACTTTGGATTAAAGAATTTAAAAAAATAGCTCTTGCCAATAATATTTCCTCTTCTACCTTTAATATGGCTTTTAAAGGCGTCAACGCAATTGATCCAGAAGTTTTAGAAAGAGCTGCATACCAACCAGAATTTGTTGATCCCTCATGGAATTATTTCGATAATCGTGTTCATGATATTGCAATTGTAGAAGGACAGCGCCAAGCACAAAAATGGCAAAAATGGCTTCCTCAAATTGAAAAACGTTTTGGCGTTGATCGCAATATCCTCCTTGCTATTTGGTCAATGGAAAGCAATTACGGAAAGATTTTAAAAAATAAAGGTGTGATGCGCGATACCATTCGCTCCCTTGCAACCCTTGCCTATGCTGATAAAAAACGTACTAAATACGCCCACGCGCAACTCATTGCTGCTATGAAAATTCTCCAACGTGGTGAAATTACACGTGCACAACTTACTGGATCTTGGGCTGGTGCTATGGGACATACACAATTTATTCCAAGCAGTTATCTCGCCTATGCTATTGACATGGATGGCGATGGACGGCGTGATATTTGGACTTCTGTTCCAGATGCTTTGGCTACTGCTGCCAATCTTCTCCACATGAATGGTTGGCAGCCTAACCTTCCTTGGGGAGTAGAAGTTCAAGTGCCAAGAGATAAAAATCTTCCAGCAAGTTGGCATTCCTTTAAACAATGGGCAAAGTTAGGTGTAAAACAAGCAAATGGGCAACCTCTTTCTGCACTCTCTGAACCAGCAATATTAAAATATCCAGATGGACCAGAAGGACCTCTATTTTTAGTAACAAAAAACTTTTTTGTTCTTAAACGTTATAATAATGCAGATCGTTATGCTTTAGCTGTTGCCCTTCTCGCTAACCGTATTGCTGGACATCCTAAATTGGTTAAAGACTGGCAGCGACCATTTTCCCCTCTTACATTCCATGAGCGCAAGGAATTGCAATCTCGCTTAGCTAAACTTGGTTATTATAAAGGAGAAGTTGATGGAAAAATCGGCACCATCTCTCGAAAAGCAATCAAAGCTTTTCAACTGCACCATGGCTTAACGGTAAATGGTTATCCAAGTCATGATGTTCTCTCTTTGCTGCGAAAACAATAATTTGGAGTAAAATGTTTGTCCCATTTCCGCCCACTATACTTGATTTTCCTGTTTTTTTCTCTCTTTACTATGAGTGTCATACAACCATCTCCAAGTAAAGCAACAAATTTCTTTAAATGGTTGTCCCAACATAATACACAAGAACAACAACCACTGCAAATTATAGAACAAAAGATATATAAACCACAAAAAAAGATTATCACACAAAAACTCCGACAACAGTTAAAAGATAAGAATGCAAAACGCGTTCTTGTTATAGGAGATTTTGTAGCTTCTGCTGTTGCTGATGCACTCAAAAAGCTTTTTACTGAGAATAGCAATGTTATCATCATCAATGATACAGTCCCAGCTTCTGGGTTGGTCAGAACTGATCATATTTCTTGGAAAACTACTCTTTCTGAACACATTAATAAAAATAAACCTGACGCTATCATCATGGTGATTGGTGCAAATGATAATCAACCAATAACAACCTCTTATGGCATATTTAATACGGCTCAGCCAGAATGGCTAAACATCTATAAGCAAAGAATTAACGAAATTGTTGAAAATCTTCATAGTTCTGGAAAACCATGGATATGGATGGGGCAACCTGCTTTTGGAAATAATAATTTGGCACAAAAAATGAAAATTTTGAATGCGCTCTATAAACAAGAAACAGAAAAAGCAGGAGGATATTTCATTGATATCTGGAATGGCTTTACTGATGAACAAGGTCAATTTTCTTTTTCTGGCTATGGTACAAATGGAAAAGTCATTAGACTTCGCACACATGATGGCATTAATTTTACCTCTGCGGGAAAGAGAAAACTTGCTTCTTATTTAGAAAACATTTTAAATTTCCATACATCCTTCCATGAAAATCTACTTTCAAGCAATGTCAACATTCCAAAGCTTATACAACAGCCAAATAATATTGTTCGCCAACCGCCAATGAGCCTTGATGAGATTGCACAACAAAATACCCACTTAGTAGGCAAAATAGAGCCAAGCTTCACAAAAAAATTATGGTCGCCTCCTAATGGCCATCAGAGAGACCGCGCTGATAATTTTTCTTTCCCTTAATACTTTTTAAAATAAAGAAGCTTCGCTTATCTTTACAAAGACAATCCTCTTTTCATATAACTCCTATGGGATAAGAAGTTGCATAAATCTCATCCGTAGAAAAAAATATAACAACGGTATGGCTCTTACCATACCGTTCTATCCTTATAGTCCCCGTTTTTTAATCATCGCTTCTGGTGAAGGCAGACGCCCTCGAAAAGCTTTATAGAGTTCTTCTGGATCGCGGCTTCCCCCAGCAGAATAGATAAAATGCTTTAAACGATCAGCAAGTTCTGAATTAAAAACATCGCCTGCCTCTTCAAAAGCTTGGAAAGCATCAGCATCAAGCACTTCTGACCACAGATAAGAATAGTAACCAGCAGCATAACCATCTCCTGAAAATATATGCATAAAATGGGGCGGACGATGACGCATGATAATTGCATGAGGCATTTGCAACTTTTCCAATTCTTGGAACTCAAACATTGTTGGATCCGCTATTGTTTTTCTCTGATGAAACGCCATATCCATGAGAGCCGATGAGGTAAATTCAACCGCAGAAAAACCAGCATTAAATGTCTGTGCCGATAAAACTTTATCCATTAATGTTTGTGGCATAGGAAGCCCAGTTTTTATATGCATAGCATAAGACTTTAAGACCTCTGGTACAGTTAACCAATGTTCGTAAAGTTGAGAAGGAAGTTCAACAAAATCACGTGCAACCGATGTTCCCGCAACAGAAGGCCATGTTACATCAGAAAGCAAGCCATGTAACGCGTGACCAAATTCATGGAAAAGTGTGCGTGCATCATCAAGAGATAAAAGAGCAATCTCTCCTTTGAGGGGCTTTGCAAAATTACAAATGTTGTAAATAATAGGCTTTTGTCCACCATTCAATTTGTGCTGTGATTGTAAACTGTTCATCCACGCTCCAGACCGTTTTGACGAACGTGCAAAATAATCACCAACGAAATGCCCAAGCAGACTTCCATCAGATTTTTTTACTTCCCACAAACGTGCATCAGGATGCCAAAGTGTAACAGCACTTTTTTCTTCAAAGATAATACCAAACAACCTTTCTGCCACGCCAAAAGCTGCTTCAATCATGCGATCAAGTTGAAAATAATACTTAATTTCAGAACCATCGAAAGAAAATTTTTCAGAGCGAAGTTTTTCAGCGTAATAACGCCAATCCCAAGCTTCTAAAATATCATTGCTGCCCTGATTATTTGCAAAATTTTGCAATTCAATCTGTTCGATAGAAGCCTTGACTTTCGCCCGTTCCCATATAGGTGTAAGCAAGTCCATAACCGCATCAACATTTTTAGCCATCGTATTATCAAGTTTTAAATCTGCAAAAGACTTATATCCTAATAATTTAGCCTTTTCATCTCGAAGTGAAACAATCTCTACAATAATCGCTCGATTATTATTCTCGTTCTCATTTTCACCACGTTTAGCCCAAGCGTGGAATGCAATCTCACGTAAATCACGACGATCAGAAAACTTTAAAAATGGCTCAACAATTGAACGCGCCAATATCAATGCATAAGCACCTTCATTTCCTCTTTCACACGCAATTTCCTTCATTGAAGCAATAAGATCATCAGGCAAGCCAGACAAATCTGTTTGTTCTAAAAACAAAACCCATTCAGCTTCATCTTTTAAAACATTTTGACCAAAAGTAGCATTTAGAAAAGCAAGTTTTTCATTAATTTCAGTAAGCCGTTTCTTACCTTTTTCATCCAGTTTTGCACCATTACAAACAAACTTTTTCCACCATAATTCAAGCACACGTGTTGTTTCATCATCATATATGCCTCGCTGAGATTCTTTATAAAGTACGTCTATTTTTGCAAATATCCGCGCATCCAGCATTACTTTTGAAGAATAACGAGAAAGTTTTACAACAAACTCTTGTTCTAACTGCTGAATGAAAGCATCACTATGAGCACCCGTACGCAAGAAAAATATTGAACATACACAACTAAGCGCTTTGCCAGAAAGCTCAAAAGGTTGTAAAAAATTCTCAAGCGTTGGTATTTCTTGCACCGTTGCAATTTTCTCCAACTCTTCTTCTGCTTCTTGAAGTGCTTGTTCAAAAGCGGGTTTGAAATCTTCATCACTTATTAAAGAAAAATCAGGAAGTCCTGAAAATCCTTTCCAGTCCAGTACTGCTACTTTTGTCATAATATGACCTATCTCCAATTATAAATTTAAGGTATAATTGTCGCCTTTACGATATAAATTAATAATACACTACAATTATTAGTATGCTTTAAAATGCCTTTTAGACCACTATTTTAGGAGCAGAAATAAAGGATATCTTCAACATTGGGAAAAAACAAAAATTAAAGAATCCCTACCTATTTGATTCATGAAATTGTTTATAACCTGCGATCTATCCTTGACTTTATTGTAAATATTAACAATTGGGAGAATATAATTGGGGAGGGCTTTTCTTAAATCTTCCACAACTTTTTTTTGTCTTAATCCATGATCTAAAATTATAATTCTTTAACCTTGCAGAAGGTACTTTATTATGACTGAAATTAAAACGACCTTCGACTTTAAAAACTCTTCTCCTGAAGCTCTAGCCGAAGAATTACAAAATCATCATTTTGCTGACTCAATTGATATCATTAATGATCTCGATATCATGGAACGTGTAGCTATATTAAGCCTTTTACCTCTTGATTATGCCATCGAACTTTTTGACAAACCAGAACTTGAACAACCCGCTGCTATTCTCGAACTTCTTCCTGTTAATCGTTCCGTTGAAATCCTTGATGGCATGTCTGCTGACGCCGCCGCCGATGTCTTTCAAGAAATGGATAAAGAGACCCGTACGCGGCTTTATGCATTGCTAAAACCCTTAACACGCGCTGAGCTCAAAAAACTGACCAGTTATCCTGATCATACAGCAGGTGCATTGATGACCACAGAGTTTATAGCTGTCCCTGCAAACTGGACCGTCAAAAAAACTCTCAATCATATTCGTGATGTCGAACGAACACGTGAAACAGTTTATACAAGCTATGTCATTGATCCTAAAACAGGTACTCTTCTCAAAGCTGTTTCCCTGCGTAATCTTATCCTTGCTTCGCCGGATGAGCAAATTTTAAACGTCTATACACATGACACACCCATTACAATATCTCCTTTTACACATCATGAAGATATTGCACGTCTTTTTCAGCGTCATGATCTTCTCTCTGTACCAGTGATTGATGAGGATAATCATGTTATCGGAATTGTAACGGTCGATGACGTTCTTGATACAATGGTTGATGAAATGAGTGAAGATGCTTATAAATTCGCAGGTATGGAAGCTCTTGATAAACCCTATATGCAGATCAATTTTTTAGGAATGATGAAAAAACGGGGGGGCTGGCTCGCATTACTGTTTCTTGGCGAAATGCTGACAGCAAGCGCTATGCAATATTTTGAAACAGAGCTTGAAAAAGCCATTACCCTCACACTCTTTATTCCCCTTATTATGAGTTCGGGAGGAAACTCTGGATCGCAAGCAACATCCCTTATTATTCGCGCATTAGCTCTACGTGAACTCACACTCAAAGACTGGTGGAAAATCATCATTCGTGAAATTCCAGCAGGAATATCTCTTGGTCTTTTATTGGGAATTATTGGAATGATGCGTATTGCTCTTTGGCAACAACTTGGTATTTACAACTATGGGGAACATTGGATTTTTATTGCCATAACAGTGGGAACAGCTTTAGTTGGAATTGTTACCTTCGGTTCTTTATCCGGCTCCATGCTTCCCTTTATCCTTAAAAGTTTTGGATTTGATCCAGCGAGTGCTTCAGCACCTCTTGTGGCAACTTTAGTGGATGTGATGGGGATTGTGATCTATTTTTCTGTTGCCTCCCTTATCTTATCTGGAACTCTGCTCTAACATAAAAAACAAAAACTTATGAAATATAATATTTCTCCATTAGGTAATAATTTAACTTATAATGATCATTTATTGCTTTTCAACTTAAATGCAATCATTGAATAAAGAAAGTTTTTGTTATTTCAATCCCACCTTATTACAAAATATAAAATGCTGTTCACTTGCACATCATAAGAAAAGATAAAAATAGAAATAAGCTTATTTTCTACAACTCTATATTCCTCTCTACATAAAATTCATTATTGTTAGAAAATCAAACAAATATCCTAACTTTGATCGAGCAGATAAAAACAAAAGAATTCTTAAAATATTCAACCAATTAATCGTTATTTAAAGCATACTCCTATATTGAGCCTAAATGTTCATTTATAAAAATAAGCAAATAGCATTTTTTATTTATTATTATATCTCTCATACGCAATATTCATATATGTAAAATTTTTAATAAAACTTTTCTAAACCAACAGAATATGAGAAACTCTTGCAAACACTTTTCCATAAAAATATTTCCTCTCTTCCAAAATTATAAAAAAACATGTAAAAGGTTCTGTAATAGTAAGGTAAGGAACGCAAAGGCGTTGCTTCAAATGAGATTTCATTAAACGAAAAGAAGAAAATTTATGCAATTGCGCAATATCGCCATCATTGCCCATGTTGACCATGGCAAAACAACGCTCGTAGACGAGCTTCTCAAGCAATCAGGAAACTTTCGTGATAATCAACGTACTAGTGAACGTATGATGGATTCAAACGATATTGAAAAAGAACGCGGAATTACAATTTTAGCAAAAGTGACATCCGTTGTTTGGAAAGATACTCGGATTAACATTGTTGATACACCAGGACACGCCGATTTTGGTGGAGAAGTTGAACGTATTTTGAATATGGTAGATGGAGCAATTGTGCTTGTTGATGCCGCTGAAGGCCCAATGCCGCAAACAAAATTTGTTGTTGGTAAGGCATTAAAAGTAGGTTTACGTCCCATTGTTGCTATCAATAAAATTGATCGAGCTGATGCACGTGCTGATGAAGTTATCAATGAGGTTTTTGACCTTTTTGCTGCTCTTGATGCAAGTGATGAACAGCTTGATTTTCCCATTCTTTATGGATCAGGTCGCGATGGTTGGATGGCCGAAACTCCGAAAGGACCCAAAGATCAAGGACTTGGTCCTTTGTTTGATCTTGTAACTCGCCATGTTCCCGCACCTCATGTAGTAGAAGGACCATTCCGTATGATCGGAACTATTCTTGAAGCAGATCCATTTTTAGGACGGATTATTACAGGTCGCATTCATTCCGGCTCTATAAAATCTAATCAAAGCGTGAAGGTTCTCGGACAAGATGGAAAGCTCTTAGAAACTGGGCGTATTTCAAAAATTTTGGCATTTCGTGGATTGGAGCGGCAACCTATTGAAGAAAGTGGTGCTGGTGATATTGTAGCAATTGCTGGTCTACAAAAAGGTACTGTTGCTGATACTTTTTGTGATCCTACCATAAATGAACCTCTCACCGCTCAACCAATTGACCCCCCTACTGTCACGATGAGCTTTCTTGTTAATGATAGTCCTCTTGCAGGAACTGAAGGTGACAAAGTAACAAGCCGTGTCATTCGTGATCGTTTATTTAAAGAAGCAGAAGGAAATGTGGCGCTTAAAATTGAAGAATCCGCCGATAAAGATTCTTTCTATGTTTCTGGACGTGGGGAATTGCAACTTGCTGTTCTCATTGAAAATATGCGCCGTGAAGGATTTGAATTAAGTGTGTCACGTCCACGGGTTGTTATGCAAAAAGATGAAAATGGAACAACTCTTGAACCAATCGAGGAAGTTGTCATTGATGTTGACGAAGAATATTCTGGAACTGTGGTTCAAAAAATGTCTGAACGTAAAGCTGAAATGGTGGAATTGCGCCCCTCTGGAGGAAATCGTGTCCGTCTTGTCTTTTATGCACCAACGCGAGGACTCATCGGCTATCAATCCGAACTTTTAACTGATACACGCGGTACAGCTATTATGAATCGTCTTTTCCATACCTATGAACCTTATAAAGGAGACATTAGTGGTCGTGTCAATGGTGTGATGATTTCAAATGATAACGGTGAATCTGTCGCTTATGCTCTTTTTAATCTTGAAGATCGTGGACCTATAATCATTGATGCTGGTGTTAAAGTCTATCAAGGTATGATTATTGGCATTCACTCACGGGATAATGATTTAGAAGTAAATGTGTTAAAAGGAAAAAAACTAACTAACATGCGTGCTTCTGGAAAAGATGAAGCTGTAAAATTAACCCCGCCTCTTAAAATGACATTAGAACGTGCTTTATCGTGGATACAAGATGATGAACTGGTAGAGGTAACTCCTAAAAATATTCGTCTCCGTAAACTCTATCTAGATCCTAATGAACGTAAACGTTTTGAAAAAACACGTGTATCAACTTCAAGCTAATTTCATAACTTCTTTGGTCACATGTTTTATGAGACCTCACTTCCTCACACTCTGAAAAGGATATTTACATGAATATTAAAGAAATCCCCGTTGGTAAAAATCCACCACAAGATCTCAATGTTATCGTAGAAGTTTCTCTTGGTGGACAACCAATAAAATATGAGATGGATAAAAAATCTGGAGCGTTATTTGTTGACCGTTTTCTTCATACATCAATGGTTTACCCTGGAAATTATGGTTTTGTCCCCCATACTCTTTCAGATGATGGTGATCCTATTGATGTTCTTATTTGTAATACGCGTCCGCTCCTTCCTGGTTGTGTTATTAATGTTCGTCCCATCGGCGCCCTGATTATGGAAGATGATGGTGGTAAAGATGAAAAAATTATTGCTGTCCCTACTGAAAAATTAACAAAACGTTATCTTAATATTCACGATTATACAGATCTTCCCGAAATTACACGCAAGCAAATTGAGCATTTCTTTGCTCATTACAAAGATCTTGAACCTGGAAAATGGGCTGAAATTGAAGGTTGGCGTGATAAAAATTTTGCATGTGAACTCATTAAGCAAGCTATTGAGCGTAATAAAAATTTCTAATTTATTCAAAAATGAAGCCTGTTTTTTAAATGGGCTTTTATTTTGAGATATAATCACCTAAAGATTGCCATATTTGCTTTAGCTCTTCCAAGTGCGTTGAAAAATAAAGCTGTTTGTAGCGGGATGTTGCGCCGTTTTTAAGAGAAATACTAGACGATGGAATTTTCCATTGTTTCGCCAAAAATTTGATGAGCGCTTTATTTGCTTTTCCATCTTCAGGAACAGCACGCAAGCGTACAACCAAGTATTGCTTACCATTGTCTCTACATTCAACTCCCATTACGCAATCTATGGACGATTTTGGAATGAGATATACAAATAAAATTAAACCATTCGTATCAAATTGATGAAACATTTTTATTCATCTCATGCAATATTCTTATAGATACATGTTTTCGTAAGCACGCCACATAAACACACGAATAAAATAAATAATGATAAACACTACAACAGGCGAAATATCAATTGTTCCAAGATTTGGCAAAAACTGCCGAATACGGCTTAAAACTGGTTCCGTCAGACGATGCAGAAAGTTTCCTATTAAAATAACAAAGCGATTGCGCGCGTTTATAATGTTAAATGTATAAAGCCAAGAAAAAATGACACTTGCGATTAAAATATCAATATATATATCAAAAATAAGATTAATTACTTGAAGCAACGCATAAACCATGCCTTATCCTTTTTCTAGTAAAGAAACAGAAGAGCTTATAGAGAACTTGCATTAAAATAAGCTTGTTTATAAAATAATAATTTTATACTCTAACATTTCTTTTTCTATGAATAGAAAATCCAAATATCCCAATTCTTCAACTCTATAGTGATGATAAACCTAATACACCAGAATAAAAAAATGCTGGTCAAAATAAAAAAACAACAAAATACCTACGAACTTTCAAAAAACTTTGAACACCCCTTATATAGTAATTCTGTTGTCTTAATCATAGGCCTATGACAAAGAATGCTTAAACTAAAAACGGCCTTAAAAGGCCGCCTTTATTATATCTCACAGATTACTTTTGCAAAATAGCCAAACGATTAAGAGCATTACTAAAACCATTCAATTGAACGAACAAATCATTCAAAGGTGGCTCGCCTGGAGCAGCAATTGTCATAGCGAGCTTCAAATGTTTTCCAGAACGTAAAGCTGCTACATGATTTTTGTCAAAGACTATTGGAACAATACAACCTGCTGGTACACAAGTGCGAATACCGGTTTCAATAACAGCTTTTCCCTCATCAACTTGTAAACGAACAGGCTTAGAGACTAAAATACCGAAAGGAACTGTTAAATTCCCAGATACAACACCATCAGCATTGAGCATGATGTTCATAGCCACCACAACACGACCTTGATCATTCAGCTCCTGACGGCCCATGAAACAAATTTTCTTGCCTTCCTGTATACCGCAGCTAATGCTCCACAAACCATAGGTTTCAGTCAAAGAAGAAGCACCATTTGGCAAAGTCGCTGCTGCAGGCTTAGTAGCAGCTGGCTTTGAATCTGATGCAAACGCTACAGAAGAAATACTCCAAAGAGTAAAAACTATAAGTAAATTAAATAACTTTTTCATCTTATATTCCAGTTCGTTACGTAAAAGAGAAACATCTTTATGACATGTTAATGACTATACATAATATCAAACATCTTCATAAAAAAGAGCTTTCTATCGCTATATAGCTTTTATAATCCTCTAAGGCTACCTCGAAATTCGTTGACAACTTTTATATAAACACGCTTTTTAAAAGAAATCACCATTGAGGGAAGAGTTTCCAAATCAACCCATTTCCACTGATCGAATTCCGCTTTATGACCATTTGGTGGAGGGTTTATCGTAATTTCATGCGGATCTCCTATAAATTGAAACGCAAACCATTTTTGTATTTGTCCACGATATTTATTGTTTAATGTGGACCCAATAAGTTCTTGTGGAAAATCATAATGGAACCAATCTTGTACTTCTTTAATCAATTTTATCGACCGGATCCCTGTTTCTTCGTAAAGTTCACGACATGCAGCATCAAATGGCTCTTCATTCTCATCTATCCCCCCTTGAGGAAGCTGCCACCGATAAGACATGTCAGTATCGATATGAGCGCACGTCATTAAACGGCGCCCAACCCAAACTTTACCCACATGATTAAAGACAACAATCCCAACAGATTTTCTATAAGGAAGAGCCTTTAAATTAACCACAGCATCCATTCAATTCCCTCCCAAGCGCATAAGCTGTATATACCCTTTCTTACTTTAAAACATCCTTATTGGGATCTGGTGGAAAGGCTGCATTTGCCATTTCACCTCGTAACAACTTATAAGCCTCATGCAATTGAACATCATCTTTCGGATCTTGTGGAACAAAAGCAGCTGAACCAGATCCTTTATTGCTTTCTCGCTTTCCTTTGATATGGCCTTGTAATGCAGATTCACCAACCTTTACGTCATAGCCTTTATATTTTTCAGGAAGTGGTTGCTCTACAATAATGTCAGGTGTAATCCCTGTGCCTTGAATTGAGGTACCAGAAGGTGTGTAATAAAGTGCTGTTGTTAAGCGTAAAGCGCCATTTTCACCCAAGGGTATAATTGTTTGAACAGATCCCTTACCAAAAGATTGTGTTCCTAAAATTGTCGCACGACGATGATCTTGCAATGCACCTGCAACAATTTCAGAAGCACTTGCTGAACCACCATTAATAAGCACAATAAGAGGTTTTCCATTGATGATATCCCCTGGTTTAGCATCAAATCTTGTCACATCACTTTTTTTACGACCACGAGTCGATACAATCTCACCCTTATTGAGAAAAGCACTAGAAACATTCACTGCTTGGTCTAAAAGACCACCAGGATTAAGCCGTAAATCAAGAACATACCCCTTTAACTTATCTTGAGGAATTTTAGATTGGATGTCTTTAATTGCTGCCTGAAGATTGCCAAAAGTTTGCTCAGAAAACTGAATGATTCTTACATAGCCAATATCGTCCTCAACACGATACTTCACCGCCTTCACTTTAATGATATCACGAACAACCTTAATTTCGAGTGGTTTATCAACACTAGAGCGAATAATTGTCAATGTAATTGGTGTGCCAGGAGCGCCCCGCATCTTATTAACAGCTTCATTCAATGTATAACCATTGGTCTGTACACCATCAATTTTTGAAATGAGGTCTCCTGCTAAAATGCCTGCTTTTGAAGCAGGGGTATCATCCATTGGAGAAACAACTTTAATTAAACTTTTCTCCATAGTTACTTCAATACCAAGACCTCCAAATTCTCCCTTCGTAGAATCCCGCATCTCTTTGGCTTCTTGTGCATTCATATAAGACGAATGCGGATCAAGTGATGTAAGCATCCCATTGACAGCGTTTTCAATAAGTTTTTTATCATCTGGAACCGTAACGTATTGCATACGTACGCGTTCAAAAACATCGCCAAATAAGGCTAGCCCTTTATATACATCACCTTCATTATTAGCAGCAACAGACTGCACCATAATCATTGAACTGGCGCCGAGCAATACCCCAGCGACCAAAAGAATAATTCTACGAATCATTTTGGTTCCTTTTCGTTTTTTTCAGTCCGCCACCAAGGAGTTGGATTTACAGGCTTCCCCTGTTTTCTAAACTCAATGTAAAGCATTGGAACAGTTTTGCCTATATCCAATGCAACACTGTTCGCAATAAATTGCATCCCCATTGTCCCAAGAGGTTCACCTGCAAGAACAAACTGTCCCTGAGTAACATTAATTCTCGACATTCCGGTCAGAACAATATGATAACCATTCCCAACATTAAGAATAATTAACTGCCCGTAAGAACGAAATGGTCCAGCAAAAGCAACAAGAGCATCAGTAGGAGAGATAACAATCGCTGCTTCTTCTGTTTCAACCATTTCACCAAAGCGTGTAATCTGTGAACTTTTATGAATATGACGAATTCTTGTTCCTATAACCGGAAAAAGCAAAGAGCCTTTCCGGCTTTCAAAATCGCTTTGTTCCAACAATTGTAAATTTTTCCGTATCTGTATTGATGTATCAGAACTCAGTTTTGATTGACGTTCAAGCTCTAAAATCAAGTCTTCCAAAGACTGCGCTTTTTTAGCAAGAACAATATTCTTTTGTTGCTGTTCTATAAGTTCTTCTTCTGATTTTTTTTGTAATTTGGCTTTTTTCTCTAATAAAAGCTCTAGACGTTTTCGCTGCTCTGCTTGATTTTGCATTTTAGTCTTTAAGGCTGCATACTCCATAGCAATTGAATTTTTCAAAGTGGTCAATTCCTTAAGACTTTCTGTCAAATCCCTTGTTTTTTCTTGCATCTGAGGTATGATAGCTCCTAATAAAATAGAACTCCGTACAGAAGCTAACGCATCTTCAGGTCGTACCATAAGGGCAGGAGGGGGCTTTAACCCCATGCGTTCCAAAATAGCAAGAACTTCTGCAAATTCAGCACGACGATCTTTTAACCTTTGATGAACTTGTGCCCGCTTTTCTACCATCTTTTTTAGCTTTTTTTCCCTTTCAGCAATATCATTTGCTATCTCACGTTCTAATTTAGCAGTTTGTATCAGTGCATCACTTAAAGCATGTTGATCTTTTTTCAAACGCTCAACTTGACGCGTAAGAAAAGCAACACGTTCACGCGAGATGGAAATATTTTGGCGAATTTCTACCAACTCTTCATGTGCTGTCTTTACATTTCCGATGATATCCTCAGCATGTGAAATAGAACAGCAAAAAAACATACCCAAAAACAGTACGACAAATATCATGCATTCCTCATATAAACATTGCATTTTTCTATGAAGAAGCTTCTTCATTTGCCCAACCATTAAGCATCGTCGCATAAACTAACGATGCTTTAAATGATGTCAGCTAAAACAATATTAATAAATACACAAATAAGTACTAAAAATTGCATAAATTTTTTAAACCCTATGATAAGGATGATTGTTCGCAATTGTTACAGCACGATAAAGCTGTTCTGTAAGAAGTATACGAGCAATTTGATGTGGCCATGTCATAAAACCAAAAGACAAAAGAAAATCAGCACGATTTCTTACCTGTTCATTATGCCCATCAGGCCCTCCTAAAGCAATTACGAGATCACGGATACCCTCATCACGGTAAAACTCAAGTTTTTCAGCAAAAGCAGATGATGAAATTGACTTTCCACGTTCATCCAATACGATTAATCGACATTTTTCAGGCAGAAACTCGATAAGCTTTTTCCCCTCTTCTTCCATACGCTGACATACTGTTTGAGCGCGACTTTCTGATATTTCCTGTATTTTTTTTAAATGAAACCCTACAGCTCCACAGCTTTTAGAAAAACGATCCAAATAATGATCAACTAATTTATGTTCTGCTCCCTTTTTCATGCGACCAACAGCAAAAATAGAAATTTGCATGTTAATGATCTCCAAAAAGAACCGATTTTGTATTATTGAAATCGGGCGCAAGCCACATTTTTTCTAAATTGTAAAAGAGACGAACTTCCGGACGAAAAAGATGCACAATAATATCACCTGTATCAATCAACACCCAATCCCCTTCGGTCAACCCTTCTACATTTGCAAAACCGACCCCACTGTTTTTCCAAGTACGTAACAAATGATCAGCAACAGCAGATACATGACGCTGTGAATGCGCCGAAGCTATAACTATATAATCAGCTAAGGATGACTTTCCCTGAATATCGATAGAGACAATATCTTCTGCTTTTGTATCCTCTAAACTTTTGAGAATAATTTTAAGACCATCTCTCACAGAAAAGATTTTTTTTTCTGCGCGTGATGCAATACTATAAACATGTGTTTCTAATATGTTTTCCAGACTCATATCCTTTCTTATCATTTAAAGTATAAAAAAAACCCTTCTTAAAAAAGAAGATAGAATTTTCTGAACTCTTCCCTGACCTTTAGAGCAAAGCCCTTCATTCCTCCACCAATCTATCATAAGATTGGTTCTCCCTCTTAGCTTCTTATATGCTCCACTCTATAAGCTTACCTAGGCAAAACTCACCTCAATATCCTACTTAATCCCATTCTTCTACATTTAATTGATGCAAAAGAAAATTGAAATTACACGCAGATATCATCGTATTTTAATATGCATCAATATGTCTTATATCAATATCCTGAAAGACAATATTTTACGGCATTAAAAATCAAATATTCAAGAAAAATCATTCTCCTTTAAACGAAGATTCGTTGAAGACTCAAAAGACAAAGGCCCATACAAATAGGTCCAAGCTGGTGGTTTCATAAAAGGTAATCGTCTACTTTCTCTCTCATCTAAACGAAAAGAACGATAAATATGTGCCATAGGAGAAGAGAGTGCTGACATCTGCACAAAAGGGCGATCAATAACCGCAAGAGGAAGCATAGAGATGATATCATGCCATCGATACCAATGATGAATCGTGGCAAAACTATCTGCGCCTATAACCCACACAAAATGGACTCCTCGATAATGCGTCAGAATATGAGAAATCGTATCCACGGATACTTTACTGCCTATCACCTGCTCAAAACCGGTTACACGAATCTTTGGATGATCAACCAGTTTAACACTGAGCCGCATTCTCTCGTCTAAAGAGGGTAAGTGTGTATGATCTTTTAAGGGATTTCTTGGTGTTACCATCCACCATAATTGATCAAGATGCAAACGCCGAATTGCAATTTTTGCAACAAGAAGATGCCCTTTATGGGGTGGATTAAAAGATCCACCAAAAAGCCCCACAACATTGGACCTTTCAACATGGGGGATGCGATCTTTCCACGGGAAAAAGAGCTGTTTCAAGGTCTAACCTGTCCATTTCCTCTAATATGGTACTGAAATGATGTAAGTTGTTCAACACCAATAGGGCCACGCGCATGAATTTTTCCCGTGGCGATACCAATTTCCGCTCCAAAACCAAACTCACCTCCATCAGCAAATTGTGTAGATGCGTTATGAAGCAAAATGGCTGAATCCAAATGATTAAAAAATTTTTCTACCATTTCCCTATCCTCAGCAATAATCGATTCCGTATGTCCTGATGAATAACGCTTAATATGAGTAATGGCTCCCTCAACACCTTCAACCGTTTTGACAGAAAGAATGGTATCAAGATACTCATACGACCAATCTTCTTCAGAAGCTAATTTGAGGTCAGGTAAAAGACAAATAATATCTTCTGTTGCACGAATTTCACATCCCTTCTCTTGTAGAGCTGTGAGAACAGGAAGAAACTTTTTTAATGCTTGGCGGTCAATGAGGACTGTTTCAACAGCACCACATATACCTGTGCGCCGCAACTTGGCATTTAAAACAATATTACGCGCCATCTCTAGATCTGCTGATTGATCAATATAAATGTGACAAAGCCCCTCTAAATGCGCAAAAATCGGAACACGTGCATCAGACTGAATGCGTGCAATCAGATTTTTTCCACCACGAGGTACAATCACATCAATCATACCATCAAGTCCTTTGAGCATTTCTCCCACGGCATCACGATCTGTTGTTCCAACCATTTGAATGGCATCTTTAGGAAACCCAGCTTGCTCTAATCCTCTCACTAACGCACAATGAAGAGCATGAGAAGAATGAAAACTATCCGAACCACCGCGTAAAATCGCAGCATTTCCAGCTTTTAAGCATAAAGCACTTGCATCAATTGTAACGTTTGGTCGACTTTCATAAATAATGCCGATCACACCAAGAGGTGTCCGGACACGGCTAATATGAAGCCCATTTGGACGTGTCCATGCACTCATCACTTGTCCAACAGGATCAGGCAAATGAATAATTTGGCGAACACTTTCTATGATTGCATCCAAACGCGATTTATCTAATTTAAGCCTATCCATCATTGCTGCCTTCAAATTATTCTGAGCAGCCTTTTCTAAATCCTGACAATTCGCTCGTAAAATTGCTTCTGATTGATTCTCTAAACTTACAGCGATCATTTCTAATGCTTTGTTCTTTTGTTCAGAAGACATAACAGCTAATGCCGCAGCAGCATGGCGCGCTTTTTTCCCCATGTCCTTCATTTGTTCTTTTAAAGCCATAATATTATCCATTCCGCCCAAACATAAAGAAGATAAAAGATAACTTTTTTAAGCGGAATCGGTCAAGCAGCGTAAAACCATATCATTACGATGTACCATAGCAGAGCGCGCTTCATAGCCAAGAATAGATTCTATTTCTTCACTTTTACGCCCCATAATGCGAACAACTTCATCCTTGCCATAATTCACAAGTCCACGAGCGATCTCAACTCTATTTGTATCAATAATCGCAACCGTATCTCCACGATTGAATTTTCCCTCAACCGCAAAAACTCCTGCGGCTAATAATGATTTTCCAGATTCAAGTGCTTTAACTGCTCCCTGATCAATCATCAAAATACCAGATGGATCTAAATGACCAGAAATCCATGTTTTCCAAGCATTGACAGGCTTTTCACTGGCAGCAAAAAAACTGCTACGCTCTCCCTTATCAAGAGCCAAAAGAGGATTCATTCGCTTGCCTGAAGTAATAATCATTGCTGTTCCAGCAGAATTTGCTATTTTTCCAGCATCAAGTTTGGTTTTCATTCCTCCACGAGAAAACTCCGAAGCAGTAACATCTGCCATTTTTTCGATATCACTGGTGATTGATGCAATAAAGGGAATAAATTCAGCCCTTGGATCTCGATGGGGAGACTTCGTATAAAGTCCATCAATATCTGATAAAAGTATCAAAAGATCTGAACCCATCATCGTTGCAACACGTGCTGCTAAACGATCATTATCACCATAGCGAATTTCACTTGTTGCCACAGTATCATTTTCATTAATAACGGGCACCGCTCCAAAATGCAAAAGCACATTAATCGTAGCACGAGCATTGAGATAACGCCGCCGTTCTTCTGTATCAAATAGAGTGAGTAAAATTTGTCCCGTTTTTAATCCATAACGTGCAAGTGCATCACCATAGGTTTTGGCTAATTCAATTTGCCCCAAAGCAGCACATGCCTGACTCTCTTCTAATTTCAAAGCTCCGCTGGGAAGCTGTAGTAATGTCCTTCCTAAAGCAATAGCTCCTGAAGAAACCAGTAAAATCTCTACGCCTTTTTGACGCAATTTGGCAACATCACTTATTAAACTATTAAGCCATTCAGCCCGTAAACCTGTCTGAGGATCAACCAAAAGCGCAGAACCAACTTTGATCACAATGCGTTTATAATGCGCAAGTTTTTGTAATCCAACAACCATCTTCATCAATCCTGCTCTTCTCCGCCATCATCCTCTCCACGCGCCATTTCAATAACACCTGCAACAGCACGGAGTACATTTTCTAAACCTTTATGACTAACTGCAGAAAACATCAACACAGATTTACCTGTTACGCTTTGCAAAACCTCCTGTTTGGCTTTACGCTCTTCAACAGTAAGGGTATCTATCTGACTTAAAGCTACAATTTCAGTCTTATCACTTAGATTATTTCCATAAGCCTCTAACTCATGCCGCACAATCTGATAGGCTTTTGCCACATTTTTTTCTTGAGCAGAAATCAAATGAAGTAAAACACGACAACGTTCTACATGCCCTAAAAATCGGTCACCAATCCCCACACCTTCATGCGCTCCTTCAATAAGGCCAGGAATATCAGCCAAAACAAATTCACGAGCATCAACACGTGCAACACCAAGATGAGGGTGAAGAGTTGTAAAAGGATAATCCGCAATTTTTGGCTTTGCTGCCGTTACAGAAGCTAAAAAAGTCGATTTGCCAGCATTAGGCAAACCAATAAGCCCACCATCCGCAATTAACTTCAAACGAAGCCACAATGTACGCTCTTCCCCAGCCAACCCAGGATTTGCACGGCGAGGTGCTCGATTCGTAGATGTCGTAAAATGCAGATTCCCAAAACCACCATTTCCACCCTTTGCAAGACGATAACGTTGTCCTACTTGTGTTAAATCACAGATTAAAGTTTCATTATCCTCTTCAAAAATCTGTGTCCCAACCGGTACTTTAAGGATGATATCATCACCCTTTTCACCCGTCATATTACGTCCTTTACCGTGTCCTCCTGTTTTTGCCCTAAAATGCTGTTGGTAGCGATAATCAATCAGTGTGTTAAGCCCGTCAACAACGAGTGCCCAAACATCACCACCACGTCCCCCATTTCCCCCATCAGGACCGCCAAACTCAATAAATTTTTCACGACGAAATGATACTGCCCCTGCCCCTCCATTACCAGAACGAATATAGACTTTAACTTGATCAAGAAATTTCATTGGAAACGCTCACTGAGGAATCAATCTCTTTACCTTTATAAGCAATACATTGATTTTACCAGTCTTCATTATTTATAAAAGAAAAACCATTAATAATATTACCAACACCACCAAGAACCGTTTAACATCACCCTTATATTATAAATATGTAAGTAAATTGAAACATGCTGAAAAAAGAAGCTACTCTTCTTTTCTTCCTCTAAATCCAAGTGCTAAAAGGTAAAGCTCAACGGATTCAGATCGGCTTGCAGGTGGTTTAACATGGTGAACTGTTTTAAAATTCTGTTTCAATGTTGTAAGAAGAGTGTTTTCTGCCCCTCCTTGAAAAGCTTTTGCTAAAAAATGCCCTCCAGGCTTAAGAACTGAAAGAGCAAAATCAGCAGCAATCTCACATAAATAAATCGTTCTTAAATGGTCTGTTTGTCGATGACCTGTTGTTGGCGCAGCCATATCAGAAAGCACCACATCCGGTTTTGTTCCTAAAGCATTCATTAATTTCTGTGGTGCATCTGCATGCAAAAAATCCATTTCCACCATTACAACTCCAAGCAATGGATCAATAGGCAAATAATCAATACCAACCACACTAGGTTTTTGATCGTTTGTCCCTACGATACGCTTTGCCACTTGGCACCATCCCCCCGGTGCTGCTCCTAAATCAATAATCTTTTGACCTTTTTTGAGAAACTGATAACGTTCATTTATTTCTATTAACTTATAAGCCGCACGCGAACGATAACCATCTACTTTTGACTGATGAACATAAGGATCATTCAAATGTCTCTCTAACCATCTTCGTGAAGATGCTTTAATGGTTCCTGCTTTCTTCTTTACACGCTGATATAGTTCATGTGATCCTGAACCTCCATATCCACCAGTTGATTTCTTTATCGTTTTTTTCATTGTTATTCGTTATCTCCATACTCTAATAATTGCTTAGCGTTTGAAGCTTTTTCCCTTCCTATAACGATACCATACACCGTCACGTAACATTAACTCTATCAAAATTCCTTCTCTCAAGCCACGATCAGCAACTCTTAACCGTTGACTGGGCCAAACTTCTCTAATAACGTCTAGAATTGCACAACCGGCTAAAATTAAATCTGCTCTCTCTCGTCCAATACAGGGATTCATTACGCGTTTTTTTGTATCCCATGATAATAAGCGTTGCATCATAAGAGTAATGTCTGCATCATTCATCCAAATGCCATCAATTTGCTTGCGATCATAACGCTCTAAATTAAGATGCATTCCTGCTAAAGTCGTAATCGTTCCAGAAGTTCCCAAAAGATGAAACTTTGAACCTTTAGCTAAAGCCCCTAATTTATAACGTCCTGAAAAATTATTTAAAAAATTTCGTACATAACTTTTCATCTTTTCAAAATTATCTAAACTAACATTATTTCCTCCAAAGCGCTCAGCAAGCGTGACAACACCAACAGGAAGTGAAGTCCACGCAATAATCTGTTTAGTTAAACGTAAAGAACGCTTTTTGGAAACATCAAGAAGCACAATCTCTGATGATCCTCCCCCAATATCAAAAAGTACAATCGCATCAGTATTTGGCTCGACGAGCGTACCACATCCTGAAACAGCAAAACGCGCTTCTGTTTTTCTATCAACAATTTCTAATTCAAGGCCAGTTTCATCCAAAACGCGTTGAATAAAATATTTACCATTTTTTGCCGAACGGCAAGCTTCCGTCGCAACCAAACGATAACGCTTAATACGTCTTTGTTTTAACTTTAAGTGACAAACTTTTAATGCTTCAATTGTACGATCCATCGCTTGTGTATTTAGATAGCCGTTGTTTACTAATCCTTCTCCTAATCGTACAATACGTGAAAAAGCATCAACAACACGAAAATACCCAGGTTTACTAGGAGAGGCAATGAGAAGTCGGCAATTATTCGTTCCTAAATCAAGTGCCGCATATAAAGGTGGAGATTTTAATTGAGAAAACCGTGAAGGAAAAGGAGCTGTGAGGCGTTTTGTTTTTTTTACACTCACAGTTTCTCGACTATGCAATTCAAAAACTGTATTTGATTGAATAAATACATGTCTCTGTTTATTGTGTTTTTTTTGCTGTTGTTTCTCTCTATCAAAAGAAAGAGAACTGGTCCCTGTATCTAACAATATAGAACCGTTATTTTTATTACACCCACACTGATCAGACAAGTGCTTTGCTCTTGTATCATACACTCTTTCTCGCTTTGGCTCTTTTGAACCATAATCTAATGGGGTCATTTTTTCTATCCTTTAAGCGCTTTCCCCCAATAAATAAACGCGAGAATTCTTCTGCTCATTCATAAAGCTAAAATAACAATGCGTTATTAAATAACAAATATCAAGAAAACATTACCTATTTTTCTATCATCAAACTTTATATGCTAGCATCATTCAGATATTAGAATATTTTTCTATTATTCGCGCAGATCCATAATTCTCTGTATGAGCTTAAAATTATAAATGAAGTACTAATTTCTAATATTATAACTTTCTATCATTTTATACATCATTTATATGGAATATATTGTCAATTTTATATAAATAAAATTATAATGTCAGAGTTTTTATTAAACTATAATTTTCATTTGTATTCATAATGATATTATATTGTCATTGTAATTATATTTTGTAAAATGACTCATCTTTCATGCTACCATCACCACAAAAGCAACTACAGTGTTTCAATTGAAAATTATTTAGTTAGATAAGCTTATTATAAAAGAATATATAAGAAAACTTTACAGAAATAAAGTAATACATCTCTTTTATGTTTGAGAGAGCTATATTCTTTTTTAATAGTTATCTTAATGACTTTCGACTGTTTATAACGAATGTCATTAACATTCTAAACCTTCTAATTTAATTTTGTTATTACACATATCTGATTATAATTGTATATTTGTAAATGTGTATTCTTTTTTAAGTCCACCTCTCTATTATATCGCTTGGCACTTCTTACTCATTACTCTTCACTTAAATCTGCACATGCAACTAAATCTGAAATACAAAGCAATAATTTATAAAAAAATCCCTGTTAAAATAATCCATGTAATCCTATCGCTGTAAAGAATTAAGTGCTGCACTCAACCCTTTAAATGGCACAATAAAAGAAAATATTTTTCCTTCTTTAACCTTATAGGAAATACGCACTTTTTTATTTTGCTCTATTTGTTTACTAAGAACTGGTCCTACAAGCGATTGTGCTAAACAAACTGTTTCATTACATTGCGTATACTGAATAAGGATAGGCTTTTTAATACCTTCCATAAATATTTGAATAGGAATATTTTTATCAGCATTTGGCAATGTTCGAAAGAGCATTACTGGTTGACCATTTTTCGTAGAAACAAGAGACCAACTAAAAATAGTATTATCTTCTTGATCATGGACAGTCTGCGTCACATTACATATGCCTTGCTTAAGTTTCTGTTTTTCATCCTGCTTTTCATCGCAAATCAAAGTCCAATGAAAAAACTGCATAATAATTCGGCGTGTTTCACCAAGTTCTCCCTTAGGAATAGATAAATGTGGTGGTTGCACTGTATAGGTATTATTATTCTCATTAGCAAAACTTTCTCCTTTTCCTAATAAGACAAGAACGAACAAAACCCTTATAAGAATATTATGTTTTTTCATCATGATATTCGTTTTTTTCATTATCATCTCAGCCTCAGAGTAATTCCTGCACCTACACCCCAATGACCGCCAGCACTGGTAACAGATACGTTAGAACGAATATTTCCATCTTCAGAGGTATAACCAGCACCGATAGCAAATGCCGATTGGCTACGCCACACACCCGTACCAAATGAAACACTTAAAGATCCTGGTATGTCATAGTAACGCAAATTAGAAACAGCCAAACCAATAGCTGCTGCCTGTCTTGCCTCCTTGCGAACATCCTCAACAGCATAATTCAACGTCTCAAACTTCATATCTGTATAAGCTTTCGATTCATTAACACCATTGTTTACTATATCAGTAACACGTTCATCTGTATATTTCTTCGCATCATCAAGTACTAGTTTCATCTGTTGGTCCGTGTAATCATGTAATTGACCTCCATTAACCGCTTCTTTCGAACCACTCTCAATACGACCATCCGCTACATTGTCTATCAATACTGGTTCACTTTCATTGCCACCAACTAACGTGATCTTATTACTCTTCTTGCCATCAGCTCCTTTATCATACTTAACCGCATCATTCGTAACCGTGTTTTCAATATCTTTTACATGTTGATCTATACTCTCTACACGATCTTCAACTGCTTCAACTTTCTTATTCGTCTCCCAAAGTTGTCCCCCATTAACCGCATCCTTCGAGCCTTTCGATACATCTCCATCTGCTACATGCGTAATCTTACTATCAACTCCATCATGACGAGCATCAAAAGCTTGCTCTGTCTCATTCCAATTTAAGCCGTTCGTTGACACAGTCTGCTCTACATTATTAATACGATCGTTGATATTTTTCATGCTATCATTCACACCTTCAAACGCACCTGCTACATTATCATAGCTCTTCTCTCCAGTTGAACTTCCATCACTCTGAAACTGGGTGACTGCAAAATGTGGTGCTATCCATTCACCATTCACATAACTTGCTCCACCCCCTAAATACAACGCTAACGTCTGATTCAATGAATAAAGCTGGTTACCCGTGATCGCCTCTGTCGATCCCGCTGAGATGTCACCGTCAACAAGATGACTAAGCTTACTATTACGCTTATCATCTCCTTTGCCATGAACCGCTACAAACGCTTCATCCGCTTCGCTCCACAACAACGCATTCTGTTCAACATTGTCGGAAAGTTCATGATGAAGCTTCGTGAAAGAATTATTAACACCTGCAAAGGCAGCTGCAACATCATTATAAATCGTCTCCTCAGAACTACCATCTTCTTTGAAGCTCAATACCTTGAAGATTGGCGCTGTCCAAGTTCCATTTTCATAGCCAGATCCACCACCTAAATAACTCGCAAGAGTATTACTCATCGTATAAAGTTGTGAGCCATTTACTGCATCCGTTGAACCAGAAGCAATATTTCCATCCAAAAGATGCGTAATCTTGCTATTACTTCTCTTCTCTCCATGCTGTGCTACAAACGCACCTTCTTCCTTGTTCCACAACAAAGCATCACCTTGAACTTCCTGAGTGATATTGGCAATGTTTTGAGTAAGTTCATTATATTTATTCGTGAGATTATTATTCACATTCTTGATATTTGTATCAAGGCCTGCAAAGGCTGAACCAACATCATTAAAGGAATTGTCTGTTACTTTACCATTTGCATCAACACTGGACAACTTATAGGTCGGACCTGTAAAAGCACCTTTCTCAAAGGAAGCTTCTCCTCCTAAGAATTTGGCTACATCCTCACCAATTTTATTGATCTGACCACCCGTAACAGCATCATGTGAATCATTAGCAATACTACCATCAGAAACATTATGAAGTGCAACAGGAGATATTTTTTCACCTTTCCCAAAAGTCACACTCGTATAATCAGTGTCGCCATTCTCTTTTTTATCATAAAGAACAACTGAAGAATCCTCAGACTGAAGACTGTTAGAAAGATCCTTCAAACCTTTATCAAATTGCTCTTTGTTAACAGCTTCATCACCTTTTGTTGCTGCCTTTACACCTGAGATACTACGTGCCACCCCTGAACTATTTGCAACGGTAATTTCTGTTCCCTCTTTCTCAGAACCTATCTTGATAACCTTGCTGTCTTTATCTTGCTTAACAAGACTATCATCTACAATTTGATTAATCTCATTCTTAAGCTCTTTATGAATATTTGTGAAAGATGTACCTACTCCAGCAAAGGCTTTCGCAATATCATCATAGCTCTGTTCTTCAACCTTGCTACCATCTGCACTGACAATGGTAACTTTAAAGCTTGGAGCTACCCATTTCCCTTCCTTATATCCAGCTCCACCACCTAAATAGCTCGCAAGAGTATTACTCATCGTATAAAGTTGTGAACCATTCACAGCATCAAGAGATTCTTCTGTAAGCGCTCCTGCTTTTACACCTGTGAGGGTCCGAGATGCATCAACACTATTGGTAATGTTAATGCTTGTACCACCTGTCTCAGCGCCTATCTTGATAACCTTACTGTCTTCATCTTGTTTTACAAGACTATCACCTACAATTTGATTAATCTCATTCTTAAGCTCTTTATGAATATTCGTAAAAGATGTACCTATACCAGCAAAGGCTTTCGCAACATCATCATAGCTCTGTTCTTCAACCTTACTACCATCTGCACTGACAATGGTAACTTTAAAGCTTGGAGCTTTCCATTGGCCATTCTCATATCCAGATCCACCACCTAAATAACTCGCAAGAGTATTACTCATCGTATAAAGTTGTGAGCCATTTACTGCATCCGTTGAACCAGAAGCAATATTTCCATCCAAAAGATGCGTAATCTTGCTATTACTTCTCTTCTCTCCATGCTGTGCTACAAACGCACCTTCTTCCTTGTTCCACAACAAAGCATCACCTTGAACTTCCTGAGTGATATTGGCAATGTTTTGAGTAAGTTCATTATATTTATTCGTGAGATTATTATTCACATTCTTGATATTTGTATCAAGGCCTGCAAAGGCTGAACCAACATCATTAAAGGAATTGTCTGTTACTTTACCATTTGCATCAACACTGGACAACTTATAGGTCGGACCTGTAAAAGCACCTTTCTCAAAGGAAGCTTCTCCTCCTAAGAATTTGGCTACATCCTCACCAATTTTATTGATCTGACCACCCGTAACAGCATCATGTGAACCATTAGCAATACTACCATCAGAAACATTATGAAGTGCAACAGGGCTAGAATCCTTCCCTTTTCCTAAAGTCACATTCGTATAATCAATCTCATCCTCGTCCTTTTTATCATAATGAACAACTGCTGAATCATCGGACTGAAGATGATTAATCTGTTGGGTAATCTCATTAGTAATTTTATTTTGAATGTTTGTAAAAGAAGCACCAACTCCAGTTAAAGCTTCTGCTACATTTTGGTATGTTTCATTTGTTTCCTGACCTTCAGCGTTAACTGTATTAACCTTGAAGCTTGGTGCAATCCATTGACCATTTTCATATTTAGCACCACCA
>NZ_BAABJA010000006.1:0-81506 GCF_039543065.1 Bartonella pachyuromydis
CATTGGAAAGGTATTTAGTCTATAAAAAACAGTGTTTTATTATCCATTTTCTGATGTGATAATTTATGAGTCTCATTGAGAAAGAATGAGAGAAGAGAGAGCTAAAGTTATCCACAGATCATGGGGTATTACACCCCATATCTTAAGCTTGACCTGTAACATAAGCCGCCCATTTATCCATATAGATACGGCGCTGTTCTAAATAATCAGTCCGACGATAAGCACGCTCTACTTGCCCCCCGACCGTATGAGCTAGAATGGTTTCAGCAACCTCATAGGGGGCATCGGTTGTTTCAGCAAGCCAATTGCGTAAACTAGAGCGAAAACCATGGGGGCAAGCTTCAAGTCCAATTTTTTTCATATATTTTGACATAACCATAGGTGAAATAGGAGTTCGACTAGAAAAAGAAAAGATGAAATTACTTTTAGAGATACAACGGGCTTGTTCAATTATTTTTAGTGCTTCTGTTGATAGAGGCACGCGAAATTCTGTTGTAGCATCACGCTTTCCTTTCATACTCTCAGCAGGAATAGTCCATATATCCCCATCAATCTGATTTTCACGCATATAACGTAAAGGGTGAGAGCGAACGCCTGTAAGGATAAGCAAGCGCAAAGCCAGTTGTGTTAGGGTTGTTGTTTGGCAAAGTGCTTTATAAAAAGCAGGAACATCTTTCCAATCCATTGCAGGTAAGTTTTGGACTTTATGGCGTTGTTTACCTAAAAGAGCGCGTGCTTTTTCTGTTGCTTGTAAATCAACATCCAACCCTAATGCAGCCGCATGTTTGAGACAAAGATTGAGACGGATAAGAGCTCTACGAGCTGTTCCAGCTTTTGTATGCCATATGGGAGCAAGAACATTGCGTATTTCTGTTTGGGTAATCTCAGAAACCGGTAAACAGCCTAATTTAGGGAGAATATGAAGGCGTAATGGTAAAAACCAATGTCCGTCTTTACCATCTCCTTTTAATTCAGCTTTCCGACTTTCAAAAGCATCCACGGCAATATCTTTTAAGTAATGAAGATTGCTTATTGCCTCACGCTTTTGTTTCTCACGTTCTTTAATGGGGTCACGCCCTTCACGAAGAATAGAGCGCCACCCATTTGCCAATTCACGGGCTTGTTTTAAAGAGACATCTCTTAAAGCCCCCAAGCCCATTTCGCGGCGCCGCCCGTGAATGGTATAACGATAAATCCATTGAGCACCTCCATCTTTACGCTTATGAAGAAGCAAGCCGGCACCATCATTATATTTGCCAGCCCCCAATGTTGCGACAGATCTTGCATTAAGACGGTTCATAAGGACCATTTTTACTCCTTTCTTATACAAATTTTATCCACACATTCATCCCGCTTTTGACGTGCAAGGGAATGATTTTAATTGATGCAAGATAAACAGATTTGAAATGAGAGAATCTTACGTTATTCGAGACTCTCATTCAACATACAAAACAGTGAATTATTATTATAAATCAATATGTTGTGCAAGAACAGAAGGATTTTAATACAAAGCGTTATGATCTTAATTAAAAGTTAGATGATTTAGCGAAAGAAAAATAGAGTTGGTATATAGAGTGCATAAAGCAAGAAAATATCTGCTCTCTTGGAATGTTTATAAATTGGGATTCAGCTTTTCAGTTATTCTAAAACTGAAAATGATGAAGAGCTTTAGTCCATTAATTGTTTCAACAACATCGTAAGTAATTTTACCTTTTCGATTTGCATAAAAAGATACATAAAGAAAATATTCAAATTTTCCAAGCAGTTTTTAAGTTTCATGCATTACAATACGTATCACTAAAGCATTATTCTTTAAAAGAAGAAGTATAAATATAAAAAAATTAAAGTTAATAATATCTATAGAATAATATAAGATTTTACTTTAATTATATTGCAATATTGATTCATTTATATAGTTTTATCCCATCTCATTATACTCAGGTATTTTATGGATCAATTTCATAAAATCCTAATGCTATAGAAGGCGGGAAGCTGTATATGAGTGCATAAAAATTCAACTAGCAGTTTGTAGCTTTTTCTCTAAATTTGACTTTTCTCTTTATATTGAAGTAAGAAGCATAAAGAGAGGGTGTCATTTCATTGGTTAAATTTAATACACTTGATTGAAATTATATTTAGTATTCCTGTTGTTGGGGGTATTATAAGAGCGCGTTGAAAGGATTAACTTAATCATGTCGCATAAAAGTATATATTCTATTGTTTCTGGAATAGTTGGAACTATTGCCCTTTTTTTTACAATTCACACTTCTGCAGAGGCGCAAACTTTATCTCAAGGTTGGTATAAGGTTTGCAGTAAGCAGCATGATGTTGATGTTTGTAATACAATGAACACTGTTGTCTCAAATACGGGGCAGCCTTTGACGGCTTTTAATCTTGTGGAAATAAAAGGGAAACAAAATGAAAAACGCATAGGTATTCAGGTACCTACAGGTCGTTTTTTGCCAGAAGGTGTTCTCATTCAAATAGGAGATAACTTCTCTAAAAAAGTTCCTTATATTATTTGTAATGGGCCTAGTTGTATTGCCAACGATGTCTTAGATGATAAACTTATTACTGCTATGAAAAGTGGTTCAAAAATGGTTGTAACAACAATTAATTTTCGCGGTTCAGCTAATCCTATTGAATTTTCTCTTAATGGATTCACAGCAGCGTACACAGGTCCTGGTATGGAGGAAAAAGATTTTCAACAAGAGCAAATAAAATTGCAACAAGCTATTCAATCAAAGCAAAAAGAGATTGAAGATCGTATGCGCGCTGAGCAAGAGAAAGCGAAACAAAACTAATCAGCATACGACATAGGCAAGTATTTTTTGAATCTTTTCTGCTATGTCTACTTCTTGAAACCGCCGGAAAATATTTACGGCGGTTTTTTTTATATTTAATTTTTAGAAAGATTTCTACGTTTCCACCAACCAATGCGCTCACTTTTTGGAGAATCATCAGGCGTTGATGATATAACGACAAGAGAATCGCTTTTTTCTTCAACTTTTGAGAGAGCTGATTCGAAAGATTCCTCACTTACAGTTTTTTGTTCTAAGGTTTCTTTTGTTGTTAACTCTTTAGAGAGTGATTTTTTACGTGTTCGTTTTTTGCTGTTTTCAGGTGTTGCTTCCACTACCTCATGCGCAGTTTTATCTGCTTTTTTTGTTTTAACCTTATGTTTTGGAGCAGTTATAGATTTTTCTTCTAAAGATTCTGCGACTATTGCATTTTGATTGTTTTCAATATCTTGCTGATTTTGCACTGTTTCTGAAGAACGTGCTTTACGTTTTTTAGGTTTACTAACCGTATCAACTTTTACAGTTTCATTTTGTTGTGTATCGTTTTTTTCTTCTTCCAACGGAACAGATTTCGAAGCTGGAATACGGCGTTTGCGATAGGCTGTTTTAATCTCTTCTAAGGCTTGTTTAGCAAAGTCTCCTACTGGTTCTGCGTAAGGAACACGAAGTTGATAAAAATTATTATCCTGATTACGACGCCCACCTCGACGTCCTCTACGACGTCCCCGACGACGAGAATCATCACTTAGTGTATCGTCTTTTTTCTGAACAGTAGAAAGAGGATTGTCATTAATTTCACTTTGACTATTTTTACGCCGATGTTTTTGGTTTGTTTCAACAACTGTTCCCTCTTCGACAGAAGGATTATCTATGAAGCTTTTGTCTTCGGCTTTTTTGTTATTGCCACTTTCAAAGACCAATGGGGATTGAGAAACTGATTCTGCTATTGTACCCTTAGAAATAATAAGATGTTGCGTTCCAATGCTATCATCTGCTTCAATACTAATATTAAGTTTAAAGCGCGTTTCCAAATTAACGAGGATATTGCGTTTATGATTTAATACATAAAGTGCTGTTGTTACGGGTGTGCGTACAGTAATATTATGTTGCGGATTGTGAAGAAGATATTCTTCAATCGAGCGCATAACATGTAAAGCAATTGATGATTCAGAACGAACATTCCCTGTTCCAGCACAATGTGGGCATGGTTGTGTTGTACTTTCTAAAACGGATACACGAATACGTTGACGACTCATTTCCAAAAGACCAAAGTGTGAAATGTGACCAACTTGAATACGAGCACGATCACTTTTTAAGCAGTCTTTCAATTTTTTTTCGACCAGCCTTACATTACGTTCTTCAAGCATGTCGATAAAATCAATCACAATCAAACCAGCAAGATCACGTAAACGTAATTGACGTGCTATTTCTTCTGCAGCTTCCAGGTTAGTTTGTAATGCTGTTTTTTCAACAGAAAGTTCTTTGGTAGAGCGACCAGAATTTACATCAATAGCAACAAGGGCTTCTGTTTGATTAATAACAAGATAACCACCAGATTTCAAAGAAACCTGTGGGTGCAACATTTTATCAAGTTGAATTTCAATATTATTACGTGTAAAAATAGGAACAGGATCGCGATAAGGTTGCACAACTTTTGCATGGCTTGGCATGAGCATCCGCATGAAGTCTTTTGCTTCACGATATCCTTGATCACCAGAGACAAGAATTTCATTGATATTTTTGTTATAAAGATCTCGTATAGAACGCTTTATGAGATTACTTTCTTCATGAACAAGGCAAGGTGCCGTAGATTTGAGTGTAAAAGTGCGAATAGTATCCCATAATCGAGTGAGATATTCATAATCGCGTTTAATCTCAGCTTTTGTTCTATTTGCTCCAGCAGTTCGCAGAATAACACCCATGCCCTTAGGGACAGCTAACTCTTTTACAATATCTTTAAGTCGTTTGCGATCTTGTACATTGGTGATTTTTCGTGAAATACCACCACCACGTGCTGTGTTGGGCATGAGAACAGAATAACGACCTGCTAGGGATAAATATGTTGTGAGTGCTGCACCTTTATTGCCACGTTCTTCTTTGATGACTTGCACTAATAAAATCTGACGTCGTTTAATCACTTCTTGAATTTTATATTGACGTCCTTGTTTTCGTTGATAGGTAGGGAGTTCTTCACGCACATCTTCTGCGCCAACCATTTCGATATCATCATGAATAATACTTGCACTAAATGCTTCTTCCGTATCATCAATGGTTATCGCTTCAGATATCATGTTATCATTTTCAACATCAGTTGCTATGACATGAATACGCTCATCCTTTTTTGTTTTTCTGGAGCGTTTTTTATTCTTTTTTGTTTCTTCAGTAGGAACATCTGCATAATTGTCTCCTACAGCGGCTTTTTCCTCTTCTTCAAGAAGAGCCAGACGATCAGCCATAGGAATTTGATAATAATCAGGATGAATCTCAGAAAATGTTAAAAAACCATGGCGATTACCACCATATTCGACAAAAGCCGCTTGGAGCGATGGCTCTACACGTGTAATACGTGCAAGATAAATATTCCCCTTAAGCTGCTTTTTATGTTCTGATTCAAAATCAAGTTCCTCAATTTTGTTGCCGTGAACAACAACAACACGTGTTTCCTCCGGATGGGAGGCATCTATAAGCATTTTGTTTGACATAAGTTAAAATCCTGAAGGCGACATGCGCAACTTTATTCAAACGAATAGTATGTCTATTCGCAAATGTGAGGGGCTGTCTGCCATAAAAGGGAGATACCGGTAAAACAGAATGGAGCACTCCATGTAGATTCATGACTGCATTTACAGCAATTCTCATCATCATTTCCATCTGTTTTGTATGACTCATATTTTTGTAAGTCTCCGGTAAAACAATCTTTAAAATAGTCCGGATCTCCGAACCAGCGAATCTAAATAACGCAATCCTAGCTTTTTGTGACACAAAGAATTTTCATCCATAAAAAGCCTGAATGTATAAAAATGGTAACAAATTCTCTAAAAACAACTTAGTATGGACTACAGATAATTTAAATGGTTACTATCGACTAGGACGCCGTAAATGTCCTTTTATGTTGATATCATGATTTTGGCAAGTAACAATATAAGTACGTATCATTATAACGCCTTTATTGCCTTAATTTAATTTTTAGGAGTGTTTAAAGTTGAGAGATTTAGCATTTATTGAAAAAGTTGGAATAAATCTGATACATCACTTTTAGAGCGTTGAGATCAATTATTACTAATATAATATTTTATAAGAGTATTTCATTTATGATAAGAGGTTTTTCTATTAAAAAGCCAAAAGCAGCCTATCAGGATACTATTTTACTCCTTTTGTGTTATTTATTATTTTTTTTATTTCAAACAAATATCCAAGCAGCAAATACTTTAAAACTTGTTGATTTGCGAACTATTGGGGATAGTACACGCACACGTATTATTGCAGTTTTTAATGCTGAGCCAAATGTTCGTTTACAGACTTTGGATAAGCCTACCCGTTTGATTATCAATTTACCTACCGTTGATTTTTCCGCACAAAGTACATCTTTAAAAAAACAGAATAAATTATCAAGCATGTTATCAGATATTCGTTATGGTTTTTCTGATATACGGACTTCACGTATTATTTTGACGAGTAAAATTGCTTTTGTTGTTGAAAAACAGACAGTTCAAAAATTAGAGAATGGTTTATGGCAACTTCTGATTGATATTCGTAAAACAACACGAGCAGAGTTTAATGAACTATTTGAAAAACAAGAAAAAAATAAGATTGATACAAAAATACAACGAATGCTAACACGTAATTTTCGTGTTGTTCTTGATCCTGGTCACGGTGGAATTGATGGTGGTGCGCGAGGGATTAGTGGAATTTTAGAAAAAGATGTAACACTTGCCTTTGCTCGTGTTCTGCGAGATGAGTTAAAAAAAGATTCTCATATCACCGTTGCTTTGACGCGCGATTCCAATGTCTTTTTAAGATTGAGTGAAAGAGTTAAAAAAGCGCAAGAATTTGATGCTGATCTTTTTATATCTATTCATGCCGATACCATTAATTTACATTCCCTTCGTGGTGCTACAGTCTATACCATATCAGACAAGGCATCTGATGCAATTGCAAAATCCTTAGCTGAAAATGAAAATAAAGTTGATCTTCTAGATGGTTTGCCGGCAGATGAATCGCTTGAAGTTACAGATATTTTGCTTGATCTTACCCGACGTGAAACGCATGCATTTTCGGTGAATTTTGCCAATAGTGTTGTTTCAAATTTATCAAAAAGTAATATCAATCTGATAAATAATCCTCATCGATATGCTGATTTTCAAGTCTTAAGGGCTTCAGATATACCCTCTGTTTTGATAGAAATTGGTTACTTATCTAATAAAGAAGATGAAGAATTATTAAACAATCCCCAGTGGAGAAAACAAATGGCTATCTCAATTGCTCATTCTATTCGCCAATTTGCTGAATATAGGCAGAAAATTATGCAGCCTCTTTAAATTTATAAGAAAATAAAGTATCAATATCAGGTTTTGATAAAGTTTAGTATAAACAATATAAAGATAAAAACAGTTTTTTCGTTGATCTTCAATCTCGCGGTGATATTCGCGTAGTATGAGTAGGATAACATATTTTTCTTTAATCAATTCTAAAGAAAGCGATAGCCGTTTTGATGATGATTTTTTTGAGATATCTTCTGAGTTTTTTTATGACTCTTGGTTTTGTTCGAGTAATGATACAGGATGTGGTAGCAAAAGAGCAGACGAGCCCACTTCCTGATTACGAAGTTCTTTCGCTTTATGAACCACCTGTAATGACTCGTGTTCATGCTGCTGATGGGAGCCTTATGGCAGAGTTTGCAACAAAACATCGCCTTTATTTACCAATTCAGTCAATACCAAAGATTCTTAAAGATGCTTTTATTTCTGCTGAGGACAAAAATTTTTATCATCATTTCGGTTTAGATCCTGAAGGGCTTTCTAGAGCTTTAATCAACAATATCCGTAATATTGGTTCTGGAAAACGTCCAGAAGGAGCATCAACCATTACACAACAAGTCGCTAAAAACTTCCTTTTAAATTCAGAGGCAACATTAGAGCGTAAGTTAAAGGAAGCTATTCTGGCGATGCGTATTGAGAAAACTTATTCAAAAGACCATATTCTTGAGCTTTATCTCAACGAGATTTATCTTGGTCGTGGTACTTATGGTATCGCAGCTGCTTCGTTGACTTATTTCAATAAGGCCGTCAATAACTTAACGCTAGAAGAATGTGCTTATTTGGCGGCTCTTCCAAAAGGTCCAGGAAATTATGACCCATTCAAAAATACACAGCGCGCTATTAATCGACGCAATTGGGTTATAGATCGAATGGTTACAAACGGGTATGTCACGCGTGAGCAAGGAGAAAAGGCGAAAGCAAAGCCCTTAGGAGCAAGATTACGCGGTGATGATCGTTATGTTTTTGCTGCCGACTATTTTACTGAAGAGGTGCGTCGTCGTTTAATGCATCGTTACGGTTCTAAAACACTTTATGAGGGTGGGCTTTCGATACGTACAACACTTGATCCACATTTACAACTTCTTGCTCGGAAAGCTTTACACAATGGATTAATTAAATTTGATCATTCACAAGGGTGGCGTGGAGCTTATGGGCATATTGATAAGAAAGATGATTGGGGAAGAGAGCTTGCCAATATTGCGGGGTTAAGTGATGTTCCTGAGTGGCGTTTAGCTGTTGTTCTTTCTGCTAATGCTAATAAAATAGAGATTGGTTTGCAGCCACAGCGAGAAGCCTCAGGTTTATTATCAAAAAAGCGAGAAATGGCTGTTTTGTCTGAAAATGATTCAAGGTGGGCATTAAATGTTGTGAAAGAAAATGGCCAACGAAGAGCTGTTCATAATTTAGCGCAAGTTCTGCAGGTTGGTGATATTATTTTTGTTGAAAAAGTATCAAATACAAATAACACTTATCGTTTACAACAAATTCCAAAGGTTGAAGGTGCCATTGTTGCGATGGAACCTGAGACAGGACGTGTTCTTGCAATGGTGGGAGGGTTTTCTTTTTCAGCATCTGAATTTAATCGCGCGACACAAGCTTATCGTCAACCTGGTTCTGCTTTCAAACCTTTTGTGTATGCAGCGGCACTCGATAATGGATACACACCAGCATCCGTTGTTTTAGATGGTCCTATTGAAATTCGCCAATATAATGGTGAGATTTGGCAGCCTAAAAATTATGGTGGTACATATGCTGGCCCTTCAACACTGCGGTATGGCATTGAACATTCCCGCAATCTTATGACCATACGCCTTGCCTATGATATGGGAATGCCTCTTGTTTCTGAATATGCTGAGCGTTTTGGTATTGTCGATAAATTGCAACCTTATCTCCCCATGGCCTTAGGAGCTGGGGAGACAACAGTTTTACGAATGGTGACAGCTTATTCAGTGATAGCTAATGGGGGGCGCTCTATTCATCCTTCTCTCATAGATAGAATTCAGGATCGTTATGGAAAAACCATTTATCGACATGATGATCGTCTTTGCGAAAATTGTAATGTTTTCTCATGGGATAATCAAAGTGAACCAAAATTAATTGATGAAAGAGATCAAGTTCTTGATCCTATGACGGCTTATCAAATTACATCAATGATGGAGGGGGTTGTTCAACGCGGTACAGCGGCACGTTTACGTTATCTCAATCGGCATATTGCTGCTAAAACAGGAACCACCAATGATTCTAAAGATGTATGGTTTATGGGTTTTACTCCTGATCTTGTCGTTGGTGTTTTTGTTGGTTACGATCAACCAGCACCTTTAGGATACAATGGAACAGGCAGTTCATTGGCCGCGCCTATTTTTGGTGAATTTATGGAAGGCGCTCTGAAAGGAAAACCAAATGTACCATTTAAAATGCCAGAGGGTATGATTTTAATGCCAATTAATCGTAAAACGGGCATGCTTGCTGAGAGAGGAGAGCAAGATGTTATTATAGAAGCATTTAAGCCAGGAACTGGTCCTGCTGATATCTATCAAGTCATTGGTGGTACAAATTCTTTTCAAGAAGGTGTTCCAGCAATGACCACTTCTCCACAGGTTAATAAAGCTCTTGAAAGCGGTACAGGTGGGCTATATTAATCAAAAAACTCTCTTTTGATATAACTGATGAATGGAATAAACGCATTTTTATCTGTTTTATTGCAGAATCTACAGCAAAAAGATTGATGAGATTATGCCATGCTCTTACAATGATCATTGATTTGTATAAATCCAATGAAGCGTAACAAGAAAGAGTCTTAAAAATAAGAACGACGGTGTGAAATTATGCGAGCAGAAATAGAAACATTAGTTGATGAAATCCAACAAGCAATTAAGTTGCTAAGGGGGCATCTTTGACTGGGATCAATCACTAAAACGTCTCGAATATCTCAATCAAAAAGCAGAAGACCCAACACTTTGGGATAATGCGCAACAAGCACAGGAAATGATGCGTGAGCGTCAGCGTCTTGATGGTTCAATTCATGGTATTCGATCATTTACCAAAACGCTTGAAGAGTGCATTGAGTTAATCGCAATGGGCGAAGAAGAAAATGATAGAGAAATTATCATTGATGCAGAAAATACAATACGTAATCTTAAAGATGAAATAGAAAAAAAGCAAATTGATGTGCTTCTTTCAGGAGAAGCAGACCAGAATGACACTTATCTAGAAGTGCACGCAGGGGCAGGAGGCACGGAAAGCCAAGATTGGGCTTCTATGTTATTGCGTATGTATATGCGTTGGGCAGAACAGCATAACATGAAGGTTGAAATATTAGAAATTCATGATGGGGAAGAAGCCGGCATAAAATCAGCAACTCTTCTTGTCAAAGGACATAACGCATATGGTATGTTAAAAACAGAATCAGGTGTTCACCGTTTGGTACGTATTTCGCCGTTTGATTCCAATGCAAAACGCCATACCTCTTTCGCAAGCATTTGGGTTTATCCAGTCATTGATGATAATATTGAAGTTGATGTTTCAGAGGCAGATGTTCGTATTGATACATATCGTGCCTCAGGGGCAGGAGGCCAGCATGTCAATACGACAGATTCTGCAGTCCGCATCACACATATAAAAACAGGTATTGTTGTTCAATGTCAAACGGAACGCTCTCAGCATAAAAACAGAGCAACTGCGTGGTCTATGTTACGTGCAAGACTTTATGAAGAAGAGCTCAAAAAGAGAGAAGAAGAAACAAGCGCTGTTGAAGCTTCTAAAACAGAAATCGGATGGGGACATCAAATTAGATCTTATGTTCTTCAACCCTATCAGCTTGTAAAAGATTTACGCACAGGTGTTGAAAACACTGATCCACAATCCGTACTCAATGGCAATTTAGATGCATTCATAGAGGCAGCACTCGCTCGACGCATTTACGGAAAATCTCAAGAAATTAAAGATATTGACTAACTGGAAACATGATTATCCAAAATTTTGAGGGTTATTGCGTAGTCTGTTAATTTCATCCGAAATTGCTAGATTTAATAAACCCAGCAATTGGAATAATTTTACACTTTATAGATTCTTGAATAATAATACCTACAAATTATTTTCATGTAAAAGCATAGCAGCCGCTAACACCTTATCAGCATGTCCAGATACACTCACTTTGCGCCATTCTTCTACTATTTTTCCAGTTGTATCAATCAGAAAAGTGCTTCGTTCAACACCCATATATTTGCGTCCATACATGCTTTTTTCAACCCAAACACCGTAAGCTTCAAGTGTGGTTTTTTCTTCATCGGAAACGAGGATGATATCGAGGGCGTGTTTTGTTTTAAATTTATCATGTTTTTTAATATTATCTGGAGAGATGCCAATAATAACGGTTCCTATTTCATTAAACTTTGTTTTTAATCGTGTAAAATCAATTGCTTCACTCGTGCAGCCACTCGTATCATCTTTTGGATAAAAATATAAAACAACGCGTTGCCCTTGTAGGTCAGAAAGACGTATTCTTCCCCCCCCGTCACGTGGTAAATCGAAATCGGGAGCAAAAGTGTCTTTCATTGATTTTGTCATTTTATATCTTTCTTTTTTGTCTAACAACTACAAGTTATAAGAATACATACAAGAAGGAATGATTCAACTTTTTAAAATATCATTTTTAAAATTGAAGAAAAGAAATCAATGTGAACGGCATGAGAAAAAGAGTATAAAAATAAGAAAGAAACTATATCGGTTTTATTAAAACATGTTTTTTCTTACCAAAGGAAAGTTTAATAATTCCATCGGAAATAATATCTTCCTCAAGAATAAGACGTGTTTCATCTTCAATGATTTGATCATTAATACGTACACCTCCACCTTGAATATGACGGCGCGCCTCACTGTTAGATTTTGCAAGTTCTGCTTGTACTAACAGATTAAGTAGTCCAATACCCATTTTTAATTCTGTGGCATGAATTTCAATAGTGGGAAGATTTCTCCCAAGTGTTTTTTCTTCAAAGGTTTTTCGAGCAGTTTCGGCTGCAGCATCTGCAAGACTGCGTCCATGCAACATTGCAGTAATTTCTGTTGCAAGGATTTTTTTTGCTTCATTAATTTCATTTCCTTGTAATGCAGCAAGTTTGACAATCTCATCCATTGGCAATGCGGTATAAAGCTTTAAAAACCGTACAACATCGGAATCTTCGGTATTACGCCAATATTGCCAAAATTGATAAGGTGAAAGCATTTCTGCGTTAAGCCATACAGCACCATTCAATGACTTACCCATTTTTGCACCGGAAGATGTTGTGAGTAATGGTGAAGTTAATGCATATAACTGTGCTGTTCCTAAGCGATGTCCTAATTCAATTCCATTAACAATGTTGCCCCATTGATCAGAACCACCCATTTGCATACGCAGTCCATAACGCCTATAAAGCTCAACAAAGTCATAGGCTTGCAGGATCATATAATTAAACTCTAAGAATGATAAAGAATGTTCACGCTCAAGTCTCAGTTTGACAGAATCAAATGATAACATACGGTTGACAGAAAAATGTTTTCCTACATCACGCAAAAATTTTAAGTAATTCAGATTGCATAACCATTCAGCATTATTAACAATGCATGCATCAGTTTCTTGATCACCAAATGTTAAATAATGAGCGAAGACCTTTTTAAGACTAGCAATATTTGTCGTAATATCGTCTTGTGTTAGAAGGCGTCGCGCTTCATCTTTGAAGGAAGGATCACCAATCAATCCTGTTCCTCCCCCCATCAAGACAATGGGGCGGTGACCAGTTTTTTGTAACCAATAAAGCATCATAATTTGCAGAAGACTTCCAGCATGCAGGCTCGATGCTGTCGGGTCAAATCCAATATAAGCGCTTACAACTTCTTTTAAAAAAAGGTCATCTAAGCCTTTTTCATCTGAAATTTGGTGGATAAAACCACGTTCGTGCATAATGTGTAAAAAATCAGATTTAAAGGCAGTCACAGATTTATTCCCTAATTAAAATTGCATATTTATATTATGGCTTGCTAGCGTGTGCTCTCTCTAGCATAAACAATGCATATCTCACAAGGGAACGAAAAACATTGGAAGCAAAAAAATACAAGTACTATTTACTTGTCTATTTCAGCGAAATAGTACCTTTTTCCTTAAAGAAAATGATCCTTCTTTAAATCCTTGAGTATAGATAAATAATAGAAAGCAAGAACCCGTGCAAAAAAATCTCTTCTGCTACAGGAGTCCTTTTTCACTTTTTATATATTCTCATTTTTAGGTAAGTGAAAGTACTTCAGGCGGAGGAGTAAGGAATTCACCTGTGATATGATTGTCTAAATATTGTGCACATCGTTCAATAAGCTCTTGATGATATCCACTAAAAAAGTGATTAGCACCCTCCAAGATTTCCTGGGTAATAGTGATGCCTTTTTGTGTCTTGAGCTTATCTACAAGTATTTGAACATCTTTGGGAGGAGCAACTTTATCGATAGCACCGTGAATGATAAGCCCAGAGGAGGGGCAAGGGGCAAGAAATGAAAAATCATAAACGTTTGGTTGAGGAGCAACGGATATAAAGCCCTCAATTTCTGGTCGGCGCATTAAAAGCTGCATACCAATCCAAGCACCAAATGAATATCCAGCTACCCAGCAATTTTTAGAATCAGGATGCTGTGTTTGCACCCAATCGAGAGCAGCGGCAGCATCTGAAAGCTCTCCTATTCCATAATCAAATTCACCTTGGCTACGACCAATACCACGAAAATTAAAACGTAATGTCGTAAAGCCACGTTGTTGAAACATATAGAAGAGATCATAAACAATTTTATTGTTCATTGTGCCACCAAATTGAGGATGAGGATGCAAAATAATCGCAATTGGTGCATTTCTTTGTTGAGAAGGCTGATAACGCCCTTCAAGCCGACCTGCGGGACCATTAAAAATAACTTCTGGCATTAAATGCTCCTTACCTACTATAAGCCTTCATTGACCTTGATCGACTTTTACCATAGAATCTCTTAAGTAATTATTAGATATTCTTTTTTGAGTGCATTTTTCAAGAAAATTGCACTATTTTTTTAAATCAATTCATCAGTTAAATGATTGCGATATAAAATGGTTATCAAACGCCGATATTTTGATTATAACGCGACCACACCACTCAAAAAAACAGCACGGGTGGCATTACTGGCATCTTTAGAGCTCTTTGGTAATCCCTCATCCGTTCATGCAGAAGGGCGCGCTGCGAAAGCTTTATTACAAAAAGCACGTCGACAAGTCGCTGAAAGTCTCAATACCAGTCCAGATCACGTGGTATTTACATCCGGCGCGAGTGAAGCTGCAATGACTTTATTAACACCCTTTTATAATATGGGAAGATCTAAAATTCGATTTTCTCATCTTTACATTGGAGCAACAGAACATCCATCTGTTGCTGAAGGAGGACGGTTTTCTCAAGAATTCATCAGTACAGTTACTGTTGATCAAGATGGGATTATTCAACAAGATAAATTAGTCTTTCTCTTAAAAAATCACGATAAAACAACAGGACTTCCCCTTGTCGCTATTCAAGCTGCAAATGGTGAAACAGGTGTTCTTCAGCCAATAAAAGAAATCGCTACGATTGTTCGGGATTTTGGAGGAATTCTGATTGTTGATTTAACGCAATATGTAGACAAAAATTTTGTTGATATTCATCAGATGGGAGGAGATTTTTTTATACTGTCAGCACATAAAATTGGTGGTCCTAAAGGGGTTGGTGCTTTTGTTTCATCTGGAAACCTTTTGATGCCAACCCCTCTTATTGTAGGGGGAGGACAAGAAAAAGGTTTACGTGGAGGGACAGAAGCATTGCCACTAATAGCCGCTTTTGGAGAAGCAATTGCTGATTGTTACACAAAAGAAGAGATAAAACAGTTAATAGATTTACGCAGTAAATTAGAAGATGGAATACAGAAAATATGTTATGATATTGAAATTTTTGGCAAAAGAGTTCAGCGTTTGCCAAACACAACGTATTTCACTGTGCCTGATATAAAAGCTGAAACAATGCAAATTGCTTTTGATTTAGCAGGATTCTCTGTATCAGCAGGATCTGCTTGTTCTTCGGGAAAAGTAAAACAAAGCAGAGTCTTGGAGGCAATGGGGTATCATGTGCCAAATGGCGCAATTCGTACTTCAATAGGGCGGAGCTCAACTTCTCAAGATATTGATGATTTTCTATTGTTTTTTTCTCAAATTATCAGTAATAGAGAAGGATAGGATTTGTCATTGAACTGTAAAAATTAGAATTATTTTAAATAAAAAGCTTGATTAAAATCTTCCCACTTTGCATATAGCCTTAAAGAATGAAGTGCTCATTTTAATTCTGTAAAACACAAGGCTTTTAGTCACCGGTTCTTGATACCAAAAATGGAGAAAGTTTATGCCGGCAGTACAAGAAACAATACGTCAAGTACGCGAAATAGATGTTGATCAATATAAATATGGCTTTGAAACCAATATTGAGATGGACAAAGCTCCAAAAGGTTTAAATGAAGACATTATCAGATTTATTTCTGCTAAAAAGCATGAACCTGAATGGATGCTGACATGGCGTTTACAAGCTTTCCATCGTTGGTCAGCAATGCAAGAACCTAATTGGGCACGCATCAAATATCCTCCAATTGATTTTCAAGAGCTTTATTATTACGCTGCTCCTAAAAATCATACAGGACCAAAATCTTTGGATGAAGTCGATCCTGAATTGTTGGCAACCTATGAAAAGCTTGGCATTCCTCTTAAAGAACAAGAAATTTTAGCAGGAGTAAGAAAACAGTCTGATCCATCTAATTTTGATGAGAGTATTTATGCATCAGGGCAGGTCGCTGTTGATGCGGTTTTCGATTCTGTTTCTGTTGTGACAACATTTAAAAAAGAGCTTGCACGTGCGGGTGTTATTTTTTGCTCTATTTCAGAGGCAATTATCGAGCATTCTGCTCTGATTAAAAAATATTTAGGAACCGTTGTGCCTGTTGGTGATAATTATTATGCGGCCTTGAATGCAGCTGTTTTTACAGATGGTTCATTTGTTTATATTCCCAAAGGCGTCCGTTGTCCTATGGAGCTTTCAACCTATTTTAGGATTAATGAACGCAATACAGGTCAATTTGAGCGAACATTAATTATTGCCGATGAAAATGCCTATGTTTCTTATCTTGAGGGGTGTACGGCCCCCCAACGAGATGAAAATCAACTGCATGCCGCTGTTGTTGAGCTTATTGCACTGGAAAATGCAGAAATTAAGTATTCTACAGTACAAAATTGGTATCCCGGCGATAAAGAAGGGAAGGGTGGTATTTATAATTTTGTCACAAAGCGCGGAGATTGTCGGGGCGATTATTCTAAAATTTCATGGACACAAGTCGAAACTGGTTCTGCGATTACTTGGAAATATCCATCTTGTTTGCTACGTGGTAATAACGCACGTGGAGAATTTTACTCTATTGCTGTTGCAAACGGTTATCAACAAATCGATTCCGGTACAAAAATGATCCACTTAGGTAAAAACACCTCCAGTCGTATTGTTTCTAAAGGCATTTCTGCTGGTTTTTCAAATAACACTTATCGGGGGCAAGTAACAGCACATCGAAAAGCACAAAATGCACGTAATTTTACGCAATGTGATAGTCTGTTAATTGGCAACGATTGTGGTGCTCATACAGTACCTTATATTGAAGCAAAAAATGCGACAGCGCAATTTGAACATGAAGCGACAACATCAAAAATTTCTGATGATCAACTTTTCTATGTGATGCAACGTGGCATTCCTGAAGAAGAAGCTATCGCGTTAATTGTGAATGGTTTTGTAAAAGAAGTTATTCAAAAACTTCCCATGGAATTTGCTGTTGAAGCACAAAAACTCATTGGTATCAGCCTTGAAGGTAGTGTGGGATAATTGGTTAGGTAAAGAGCGTATTTGGCCTAAAAGAGCCAGAACAGGATTTCATTATGCTAGAGATAAAAAATTTGCGTGCTCGTATTGTTGGAACCGATACAGAAGTTATTCGTGGTTTGAACTTGACCGTTCAAGATGGTGAAGTTGCTGCTATCATGGGACAAAATGGAGCTGGAAAATCAACTTTGTCTTATTTACTTGCTGGCCGTGATGATTACGAAGTGATAGAAGGGGATATTCTTTATAATGGACAATCACTTTTAGAAATGGATCCAGCAGAGCGTGCAACTTATGGTGTTTTTCTTGCCTTTCAATATCCCATGGAAATACCTGGAGTGGCAACGATGGAATTTTTAAAAGTTGCGATAAATTCTCAACGTAAAGCACGTGGTGATGAAGAACTTAAAATTCCTGAATTTATAAAATATGTTAAAGAAGCTTCTTCAAAACTTGATATAGATATGAACATGCTAAAACGCCCATTAAATGTAGGTTTTTCAGGGGGAGAGAAAAAACGTGCTGAAATTTTACAAATGGCACTTCTTGAACCTAAGCTTTGCATTTTAGATGAAACAGATTCTGGTTTAGATATTGATGCGCTAAAAATTGTTGCAGATGGTGTTAATAAACTTCGGGATTCAAAGCGTTCATTTTTAGTCATTACCCATTACCAACGTCTACTGAATTATATTATTCCTGATACGGTACATGTTCTTTATAAAGGACGTATTATTAAAAGCGGAGATAAATCATTAGCGCTTTATTTAGAACAAAATGGATATGCTGATCTTATTAATGAAGCAGCTTGAGGTTATTGTAGTATGAGCGCACAGCAAGAGTTGTTAGCGGTTGAGAAAGATATACTCAATCATTTCAATCAATGTATAAGCAATTTACCTGGTGATGAAATTGTGCGTGCAGTTCGCGAAAGAGCTATTGAACTGTTTAAAACCACACGTCTTCCTTCACGTAAAATTGAAAGTTGGCATTATACTAATCTGCGTACATTATTGAAGTCTGTTAGTGATTTTGCACCAACAAATGCTAATGAACAATGCATTAACGCATTGCTTTCAGAAAGCGCTGTTTTTTCTATTGAAAATGGAAAAACATCTACACAGTCAAATGTAGCAAATCTTATAATCAAACGGCTCGCAGATACCTTAGAAGAAAATAATGATGTAAAAATAGATCAAATCATTTCTGATGAAGACTTTATTGGACAATTAAATACAGCTTTCGTTACAGATGGTTGGCTTTTTTACATTCCTGAAAATACAAAATTAACTGTTCCTATTGAATTACAAAATATTCAAATGGGAGGACAATCTCATATTTTTTCAGACATAAAAATTAATAAAAACAGTCAAGCTGTGTTTGTTGAACGTCAGATTGGCAATGATAAAGAGAGTTTTGTCAGTTCAATATTTTCGTTACATGTTGCTGCTTTTAGTGATGTAACATGGATTCTTATTCGCGATCGTGGTTTTAATTCTACACAATTTGGCCGATTTCGTGCTATTCTTGATCAAGGAGCAAAATTATCACTTTATGTAATTAATATAGGCAGTCAACTTAATCGTCAGGAAATTGATGTTGAGTTACAAGGGGAAGATTCTGACTTTCAATTACGCGTCATAAATTTATTATCAGGAGCGACGCATAGTGATCTTACAATGACTGTTCGCCACGTTGAAGAAAAATCAACTTCAACAGAAATTATACGTAATGTAGTTACGGACAAAGCGGTTGGCGTTTTTCAAGGCATAATACGTGTTGCTCAAAAAGCTCAAAAAACCGATGCACGTATGGCCTGTAACAGCCTGATTTTGTCAGATGATGCAGAATTTAATGCAAAGCCTGAACTTGAGATTTTTGCTGATGATGTTGCATGTGGTCACGGTGCAACAGTTGCCAATATTAATCATGATTATCTTTTTTATCTTATGGCGCGCGGTATTCCTTTTAAAACAGCTCGTGCGCTTCTGATAAAAGGGTTTATCTTCGAGCTCATTGAGGACATCAAACAAGATAATATTCAAACTGTTTTGCAGAATATTATTGGCGAATGGTTAGAAAAAAATGTTTAAGGCAAAATAATGGAAAGTGATGTACCAACATTGAGTTATAATGTAGAAGAAATTCGCCGTGATTTTCCTATTTTACAATGTAGTATTTATGGTAAACGGTTAGCTTATCTTGACAGTGGAGCCTCTTCTCAAAAACCACAATCTGTGCTTGATGCGATGGATAATTTTTATCGATGTCGTTATGCAAATGTGCATCGAGGAATGCATTTTTTATCGAATGCAGCAACACAATGTTATGAAGATGCTCGTGAAAAAGTTCGCGCTTTTTTAAATGCAAAAACAGCAAAGGAAATTGTTTTTACGAAAAGCGCGACGGAAGCTATTAATACTGTTGCTTATGGTTGGGGGATGTCTCAATTAAATGAAGGTGATGAAATTGTTCTTACCATTATGGAACATCACTCCAATATTATTCCGTGGCATTTTATTCGTGAACAGAAAGGTATTAAGCTCGTCTTTGTGCCCGTTGATGAGAATGGTGTTCTTCATATTGAAGATTTTCAAAAAGCTTTAAATGATAGAACAAAACTTGTTGCTATTACGCATATGTCTAATGTATTGGGGGCTGTTCCTTCTGTTAAGGAAGTTATTAAGCTATCACATCAAAATGCCATTCCTGTTCTTATTGATGGTTCTCAAGGAGCTGTACATTTAACCGTTGATGTGCAAAATCTTGATTGTGATTGGTATGTCTTTACGGGTCATAAACTTTATGGTCCTACAGGTATCGGTGTGCTTTACGGCAAAGAATTAAGGTTAGAGGAAATGCGTCCTTTTCAAGGGGGAGGGGAAATGATTGAGGATGTAACCATTGATAAGGTGCTTTATAATGCTCCTCCTCATCGCTTTGAAGCCGGTACTCCTCCCATAGCTGAAGCTGTTGGATTAGCTGCTGCTATTGATTACATGCAGAAAAAAGACAGAAATGCTATTCATACTCATGAAGCAGAACTTTTATCCTATGCACATGAAAGGCTTGAAACAGTTAAATCGCTGCGTATTTACGGACATTCTCCTCATAAAGGTGCTATTATAGCTTTTGAAATGCAAGGAATCCATGCCCATGATATCGCTATGTTTGTTGACAGGCAAGGTGTTGCTATCCGTGCAGGAACGCATTGTGCACAACCTTTATTACATCATTTTGGTTTAACATCTGTTTGCCGTGCATCATTGGCCATGTATAGTAATCACGAAGACATTGACCAATTAGTGGAAGCATTAGAAAAAGCAAGGACATTTTTTAATGGCTAAAACAATTGAAGAGCATCATTCTACAGAAGCTGTTGAAGATGTAAGAAAAAATGACAAGTCTTACATATCAGCAATTTCGGCAGATGAAATTGAGCGTATGACGGATGATATTATTGCTGCTCTAAAAACAGTTTATGATCCGGAAATCCCTGCTGATATTTATGAGCTGGGATTAATTTATCGTATTGATATTGAAGATGATCGTTTAGTAAAAATTGAAATGACCCTCACAGCACCAGGGTGCCCTGTTGCCGGTGAAATGCCAGGTTGGGTAGAAAATGCAGTAAGTGCCGTTGAAGGTGTTTCGCATGTTGAAGTGACAATGACATTTGATCCACCATGGACACCTGATTGTATGTCAGAAGAAGCACAAATTGCTGTCGGATGGTACTAAATACTGTTAGGAGAATTTAACTCAACGTATTTATAAATGCGCTTAGTGATTTTTTGCACGCATTTAAATTTAAGGACATCAAATAGGTTATAATAAACAAAAGTGAGCACTTACTTGGATGGGAAAAGAAAGGCACCCAAAACGAGACTCTCGTATTTTATTGCAAGATCTTGAAAAATCTTATCATGCTTTGTATTAAATTTCTGTGAGTAATATTTTTGATAATAAACTCATTTTTGGTGATAAATTACCTGCCCACAAAGTGTCTTAACAAGAATATATAGGGAAGGTAAAATGTATTTATATCACTTCACCTTATCATAAATGCATTTAACATTATAAAGATAGTTTAGAACGTTTCATATGGCCAAGCCTTATGTGGGGTAGTCTAGAATTACTCCATCATTAAATAAGCAGCATTTCAATGATTTTGTCATACAACGCATTATGCTGTCAAGCATGGTGGAAAACCATGGTAGATAACTTTCCTTTTCAAGAAATAAAACGCAAAATTTTTTCAATTTACAAATGATAGGTTAATCTAATATTTGAGTCTATTTTTACTTCTTATGCTATTATTTTTAAGCACTATAAAAGTTTAAAATCAAAAAATGATTAATTTTGACTGAGTATAATAAAAAAATTCACTTTATAAGAAGGCAATTATACGAGCTTTCTATTTTTGAATGAGAAACTCGCAATCTATTCTAATTTTTGTGAAATTACAGTTTTTTCTCTATCTAGATTTATACATAAAATTCGAACACTTTTTCTGTATTTCATTTGAGAACTTAAGAGATAAAAATAACAGCTTAAAAAAGCCGAACTATTTATGACTCTTTCTCTTGTAAAATTGAAACGCAATGGAATAAATATATTAGAAGATAAAATAGATAATTTCACGTATGACTCTGGATTTAACAAATACTACTTTTAATTTTTTAAAACAAAACCCGAAAAAAAGGTTTACCGCTCGCGAAATCGCTCAATGGATATTCGAAAATTACCCAGAAGATTGTCGTAAAAAAACAAAAGCGTCATCCCGAAATTAAAACCACGGAAGGATGTCCGTGGCAATATTGTTTCACACGATCAACAGATAGTACTGAAATTGATGAAATAGAGAGCATTACAGGTTCTAAGACAGATGATAGCGTTAAAGAACATGATCTTTATCCATTATTATCTAAATTTTTATGGTCAGAGCTTGAAGTTTATGGCAAACGGATTAACAAAAAACATTCTCATAATACTCATGGTTCTGGTGGGAATAAATGGCTTTATCCAGATCTTGTGGGAATACAAGATTTAAGTAAAGAATGGCATCGTGAAATAAAGATTGTGTTCTCCAATATTTTGATAAAAAAACAAAACTTTGGTCTTTTGAAGTAAAAATTCTCATCAATCGCTCAAATGTACGACAAGTATTTTTTCAAATGGTTAGCAATTCTTCATGGGCTAATTTTAGTTATTTAGTCGCTAGTGAGATATCAGGTGTCGATATGTTAAAAGAACTTCGGATGCTTTCAAGTTTGCATGGAATTGGATTTATAAGACTTGATAGAGAAAATTTTTCCGAAAGCCAAATTATGTTTCCTGCACAAGAGCGTAATGAAATTAATTTTGATATCGCTAATAGATTGCTAAGGGAAAACAAATACTTATTTAATTATATTAAACTTATTCGTCAATTTTATCAAACTGGTGAGATACGCCAGTCCGATTGGATCATTTCTCATAAGAATATAATTCTAGGTTTTTATCATTCTCAAATTTTTTAATTTATTTCTCATGACTCTTAACCATTCATTATGAGCTATAAAGTTTCTCGTTATATTTTGAAAATGCATTTGTTAAGCTCCTTAAAAGGAGCCTTTTTATTTGCTATGTATATTGTTTTTTAGAGCAACAAAAACAGCCTCTAAAAAGAACAGCTTGTAGCTTCACGAGCAAAAATATTTTATTTGCATCGGCAGATTAATTGAAACCTTTTAAGATTACTCATATATCAAAAATAGAAACAAACTTTAAATAGTTTGTAAGAGGCTTATTTTTCAATAATACCACATGCTAAACGTGGACCACCTCCACCAAGCGGTAATGGATGATCTGATTGGTTATCTCCTCCCAAATGAATTATTAATGAATGCCCTTTAATTTCTGAGAGCTTTTTAATTCGTGGGGCAAGAACGCTCATTGTTGATTGCCCTTTATCATCAACATAAAGTGCTGGTAAATCTCCTAAGTGGCCATTAATATTATAAGGGCCAAGATGTTTATCAGTATGTCTAGGGTCATAGTGTCCACCTGCAGCACCACCAATCACACCATCTTTCATATCACATGAAGGGTTTTTATGGAGATGAAAACCGTGCAAACCTTCTGATAGGTTAGACAAATTTGGTGTGAAAATTAAACCATGGCTATTTTCTTCAATTTCAATTATACCAATAGTTTTTTTTACGTCATTCTTTTCTAGCTCATAAATCTTTACTTGTATAGATTTCGCTAATGCAGCAGAATGATAAGCAAAAAGCACTAGGGAGGATAAGAGAAGGAGTTTTTTATTCATACAGCACCTTTTATACTTTTTTACATATTAATAATTATTATATTAAATATAAAAGCACAGCTATACTTGATAAATATAATATATCTCTTGTATATAAATGTTTTTAAATAACAATATTATACTTTTAAAGCATAAATAATGAAAAATTTTTCTAATCACAAAATGTTTTTTATGCGTCTCTAAGTAACTTTCAAATGATTACTCCTAATTTATCAAAATAATGCAGCTTTTATAGATTGATAACTATATTCCACCTGCATTTCTTCAAGAGGTGTTTCTAAAAAAACAAACTGTTAAAGATATTGTAAGAAATCAAGTAGGGAATTTTTTAAATAATTTCACTAGTTACATATTCATAATATGGTACAGATTTCGTAAAAATACGCTTGTGAAAGTCGTAAGAGAAAAACTATTGTGCTCTGTGTAAATATCCCATAAAAGCATAAAATACACCGACAAAAATACCTATTATTGATCCTATTAATGCACCGATTGTCATTCCGATGGAAAGTGCTATAGCTATCCCCATTGTAATAATTGGACCAAATCCTGGCAGAGCAATATAACCATAAGTTGCAAGGATTACCGCGACTGCTCCTGATAAACTACCATTTAAACTTCCTATAAGAGTAGGCTCTTTGAGAAAACTCCAAATCTTCTTTAAAAAATTTCTCTCACGACGATAAGAACCAATATTACTATAAGTTTTAAAATGAAACATATTTTTTTCTTTTATTTTGAATGCTGACTGTTCCAGAATAATCAACTGATATGAGAAAAAGGCCCTTTTTAAATTCTACTAAAGCACGCCAAATACCTGTATCATCTAGACGCAATCGTTTAATATTTGTGAAACCATTTTGTATGAGGCAATTTTTAATTTGCGAAGTAGTAAATGAATTTTGTCCTGATTTAGTAATATCTTTTGTGAAGCTATATGCAGAAGCTTTACAATAGGGGACATAAAAAACCTTACTTATTGAAGCAGTAACTATAGATGAGAGGCATATAATCATTATAAAAAAAATGCCTGATTTTAAAATTTTACTCAATCTCATCTTATTACCATCTGTTGAAACAATACTTCATTAACCTTTGTATTGCCAACAGGTTCCAATAACTATTTTATTTTCAATGAAAAGAAGACTTTTAAAAATTTACTTTAATTAACAAAAATCATTTTTCTTTTTTATTTTTTATGAGAGGAGAGGCAATTTATTGAAATATTTTATTTCTATGGAAGCCCTTATATCATACTTATGCGTTGTTATATTTTGCCTATTGTTTTTCATAAGTAAATATAACTTTTGATATTTGTATAAGCTACCTACATTTTTTGCATACACTATTTCTCAAAAGAGATTTAAGATGTTTATTCTTCATACGATTAAATAAAATATACTTAACTTGCAAAAACGTATATTTTTAGAAAAACATTTATGAGATATTTTAGCCTCATTCGTATCAATGTATAAAATATATGGAGTAATTCTTTTTATTATTTGTTTGATAAGCAAGTTAAAATATCCAATTAACAGTTTTTCCCGATGTGTCTCATTATTTGATGTCAATAAGCACATTGATTTTTACCCTATCAATGGAGTTGTTTAGATGGTTTGGTTGGGAATATTTGCATAATTTCTCTCAAACCGTATCCAGGATACATTCCTTCTCGCATAAATAAATTACGTAACGGTGAGCAATTGCGTAATAATCCAAACCCAATGCCCCGCATAATATGAATAGGTAACCTATTCGAAAGTAAAGAAGAGTTGAGCATATGAACAGATCCACTTCGAATCAATATATCGGGGCGGCGGCATCTATCATAATGGGTAACAATCATTTTAGAGTGAAAATCAGATACTTGACTGGGAAAAAGATCAATTAAAGTTTCAACATCACGAAACCCTAAATTCAATCCTTGTGCTCCAATAGGAGGAAAGACATGAGCTGCTTCACCTACTAAAACCGTTCTGTTGGCAGCAAAACGATGAGAAATAAGTCCTGAAAGAGGCCATGTTTGAATTGGTGTTTCTAATGTTAATGGTCCAAGCATTGATTGCATTTGATCTTCAATTATTTTTGCAATTTTTTTGGCTTCCATATTTAATAATTCTTCAGCACGAGAAGGGCTAACAACCCATACAAGACTGGATTTTTTTCCTAGCAGTGGAATCTGTGTAAATGGACCATGTGCTGTATGAAATTCATTTGATGTATTTTGATGAGAAAGGTCATGAGAAAAATTGAGAACAAGTGCTTTTTGTGGATAGTCCCACTTCCTGATACCAATAGCCGCAGCTGCCCGTGCTAGAGAGTGGCGTCCATCAGCAGCAATAACAAATGATGTTTGAATAATCTTATCATCTGCAAGAGTAATACGTACATGACTGTTTTTCTGTTGAAAAGATTTTGCTAAAGAAACAAACCTTATAATATTGGGCATATGCTTAACAGCAGCAATTAAGGCATTATTTAACTCTACATTAGGGATATTATAACCAAAAGCTTCTTCACCAATTTCAGCAGAAGAAAAATTGACAGTAGGAGCGTGCACAATCCGAGAGGTGATGTCTATGATTCTAATGAAAGATAAAGCCGCAGCATGTTCTTTAAGAACATTCCAGATATTCAGTTTTTGAAGCGTACGTATTGCTGGCATCATAAGAGCAGTTGTCCGCACTTCATCTGCACAAGTATGCGGACCAATAAGGAAAACAGAATAGCCTTTATGTGCAAGAAGGAGCGCTGTTAACATACCGACAGGGCCAGCACCGACGACAGAAATATTTTTATACTCGTTTTTTTCAAATGTCACAACGACTTGAGCCTTTTTTCATTTATTAAATATTTTAACATTTCTAAATCAACAATCTCTTTTTATTGTATGAAGTCCTTCTATTATATTATGTAATAAGTAATGCGATATAAAAAAGTAACTTTTTTATGATTTTTTTACGATAAATTATACAATGAATAAAATGGCGTGTTGGTAGATGGATGAAAACGTGAGAGACAAGAATAAGAAAACGTTAAAACGTAAGCTAACAAAAAAAATCAAAAAGAATGCTGCTCTCTTGCGACACAAAAAAGTAACGATGCCACAAGCAAAAGCCTTTTCTGTCCATTTACTAACAGCATCAGGATCATTTTTGGCATTTCTTTCCCTTATATCTGCATCTCAAAAAGAATGGACTGCTATGTTTTGTTGGCTTGGACTTGCGCTCCTCGTTGATGGTATAGATGGTCCAATTGCCCGCAAACTTGATGTTAAATACGTACTTCCAACATGGTCTGGAGAGCTTTTAGACAATATTATTGATTACGTTACTTATGTTTTAATTCCAGCTTTTGCGCTTTATCAAAGTGGTTTGATCGGTTCAGGATTATCATTTGTATTGAGTGCTATTATTGTCATTTCATCAGCTATTTATTACGCAGATACTGGAATGAAAACCAAAGAAAATTTTTTTAAAGGATTTCCTGTCGTTTGGAATATGATGGTTTTTATGCTTTTTGTCTTAAGACCTGGAGAGTGGATCACTTTTATCATTATTGCCTTATCAGCAATCATATCTTTTTTACCAATTTATTTTATCCATCCAGTGAGAGTCATCCGTTTGCGTAAGCTTAATTTTCCTATTTTTCTTTTATGGTGTTTCTTTGCTGTTGTCGCATTTTTTTACCAATTAGATGCTCCATCTTGGGTGAAAATAGGAATTTCAATTACTGGGATTTATATATATTGTATCGGTGCTATTATGCAATTATTTCCTCGATTGGGAGAAAAAAGTATAATAAAACAATGAGATAGATATTTTAAAACGGGGATAAGATGCAAATTGATTTTGGAGCAGGTGATGACATTTCTTTTACAAAAGAGGGGCATGCTGGTATTATAAAACTTACACGTCCTTCAGCATTAAATGCTCTTAATGAGCGAATGGTTTGTGCTTTTAAAAAAGCGCTTAGCACATGGGAAATTGATGATGATGTTTCTTGCATTTTAGTGGAAGGAGAGGGGCGTGCTTTTTGTGCTGGTGGGGATGTTGTAGAAATTTACCATATGGGAAAAAGAGCTTCTTCTTATCAATATTTTAGCGATGAATATCGCTTAAATGCTTATATTAAACGTTTCCCAAAGCCTTATATTTCTTTTTTGAATGGTATTTGGATGGGAGGAGGGGTAGGCATTTCTCTATACGGTTCTCATAGGATTGTTACAGAGAATACACTTTTCGCTATGCCGGAAGGTGCTATTGGATTTTTTCCAGATGTCGGTGCAAGCTTTTTTTTGCCATCTCTTCCTGATCACTTTGGCATTTATCTTGCATTGACCGGTGCAAGTATAAAATGGGGAGATTGCTTAAATTTAAAATTAGCAACACATGCTGTCCCTGAAATTGAATTAGAATATATTAGAAAAGCGATTATTGAAGAAGGGGATCCTAGATTCGTTTTAGATGAGCGATCAATTACAAAAGACTATGAAACAAGTCATGAAATACGCTGTGTTATCAGCAGGTGTTTTGGAGCCCATACATTGGAGGAATGTCTTGAATTGCTTCAAAAAAAAAGCAATGAAGGTATTCTATTTGCTAAAGAATGTTACGATATTTTACAGGCACGTTCTCCAACAAGTTTAAAAGTTATTTGGAAACAAATGAAACAAAATCCACCTCATAATTTGGAAAATTGTATGAGAATTGAAAACCGTATTGCACATCATATGATTAATTCACATGATTTCTATGAAGGAGTACGTGCAATACTCATTGATAAGGACAAAACACCGAAATGGCAACCAGACAAACTTTCAAATGTAACAGATGAAATGATAGAAGCTTACTTCCAACCTGTTGAAAAAGAATTATTATTTTGAAAAATCACCCTAAAAAACAGATTTCAAAAATCCATTTAATTTACAAATGCTATTTGCGATTTTTAGCACTCATTTGCTTCAGTTTAAGTATTTTTTATTGGATATGCCTTGTTGGTGTCTTTCCAAATACTTTATGGCGTTTTGATCTTATGCCATGGCACTGGCAGTTTGCATCTACCACATTAGCCATTGTTTATCCTATCGCCTTAATTGGGCTTTGGATGTATTCGCTATGGGGAATTGTTTTATGGTGTATTGCGGCATTTATCGAAATATTAACAATGTATTATTCTGATTCTATTGATCAATCTTTCGTTCTGCTGTTTCATGGAATATTATGTCTCATTTTTATGATATTACAAATTATGAGGCAGATGAATAAATTTTCAACTCAAAAAGACTAATAAAGCGCTAAAATTCTTTTGTTTGATTTGAATAGTTTATTATAATATGACTTTCACTTGAGCAAAACAAGTGAAAGCCATTAACTTGTCTTTTACATAAATGGTACCCACCAATAGTCCCAATTACTTTTTGCAGGCACTGAAATCAACCATAGTATTGTTGATATCGCACCCCATAATGCCATTGCCATAGATATATCTCCCTCTTTTAAGTTCCATAATATATATTATGCGATAATATGATCATGATATAAAAGTCATGGCCAAATAAAAACAAAACAGACTTTATATTAAACACATAAATCATATTTATGACGCATACTACTCATTTTAAACAAAATTATGTCAATAATAAGGCAAATTGAATTTATCTATTAAATTTATATAGTTAAAAAATTGGCTTTAAGTAAAAAAGAAAATAACTTAAAGCCAAAAAAACAATATGTATAATAAAATAAGAAAATTACAGTGCTAATTTACAACGTTTCATATATGAAAGATCACTCAAAACAGCATTTCGATTATTTAAAGCTGAAATTTCATTGCTTTCACTTGATTTTACATCCATAAAAAATAAAGCAGGTAAAAATATAACACCCGTTGCTGCTAAAGCTAGATTTTTACTTCTTGCTTTAGAGCGCTCTATAATTGTATCATTAATCTGACGTTTATTAGCATAAAATTCTCGTTGAATATCAGCACAACTCATTGCTCCATCATGTATTGTTGTTGTTGAAATATTTTTTTCTAGACGTCCCCCACATGCTGATAAGGAAATCGCTGAAATCATAATACATATTGCCCGCGTAGACCATCTATACATAAGAAACCTCACTTTTAACATAGAAAAAACACAAATAAGACTAAAAGAAAGTAAAGGAAAGATGAGACTGTTAAAGAAGGTTTTAATTAACAGGAAATATTTTGCTTTCTAGACTTATGCATCTGCATTTGTTTCAAAAGTAAGTCCCTGATATGCAGGCTTAACATGTGGTGGTACAGAGTTTACCACCTTATTGTAATCAAGCGATCTATCCATATGTGTGAGGATTGCTTGTTTTGGCTGTAAATATTTTATCCATTGTAATGCTTGATCAACAGAAAGATGGCTTGGATGCACTTCAAATTGAAGAGCCTCAATAATGAGAACTTCTAAATTCATGAGTTTTGGTAATGTTTTTTCAGGAAATTTGCTAACATCTGTACAGTAAGCAACATTACCAATACGAAAACCTAAAGAATGAATATTACCGTGACATTGTAAATGCGTATTGACAGTTATCGCTCCACCCTGCCCGTGAATTTTAAATCGGCTATCTTCATTGATGAGATGTTCTTTTAAAATAGGTGAATAAGATGAACCTTTTGGCGTTTGGAAACAATATCCAAAAGCATTTTTCAAATGGTTTAGTGTGAAACTATCTGCATAAATATCTATTAAACATTTTTGTGCAAGTGCATAACTGCGCAAATCATCAATCCCATGAATATGATCTGCGTGAGAATGTGTATAAAGTGCCGCATCAAGATGGTTTACGCGGGCATTGATCATTTGTGATCTAAAATCTGGACCAGTGTCAATAACGACTGTTGTTTTTTTTCCTGATGGTTTAATGCGCTCAACTAACAAAGCACTTCTATAGCGTTCATTTTTAGGGGCATTGGGATCACAAGCTCCCCAATCACCATTGGGACGTGGTACTCCCAGAGAGGGACCACAGCCTAATATTGTGAATCGGTATCGATCAAACATACCTTTTGCCTTATTTCATTCTGCTAAATAAACGAAAAGCATTACGCGTTGTAACCTGAGCTATTTTTTCAAGACTTAAACCAATCGTTTCAGCTAGAATAGCAGCTGTATAGCGTACAAAAGAGGGTTCATTTGTTTTTCCTCTATAAGGAACAGGAGCTAAAAATGGTGCATCTGTTTCAACCAATAAATAGTCATGAGGTATAGTTTTCGCTATTTCACGGATTTCAAGCGCATTTTTAAAAGTGAGAATACCTGAAAAAGAAATATAACCACCAAGCTCAATGCCAGTACGAGCCAGTCGCATTCCAGAGGAATAACAATGAAGTACAAATGGAAAAGCGCCTTCTTTTATTTGTTCACGTAATATTTTCTCCATATCTAAATCGGCATTGCGTGAATGTATAACTAGAGGCAACTGTGTTTCTCGAGAAGCGATGATATGTTCTTGAAAAACTTTCTTTTGTTCCTCTGGTGAAGAATAATCATAATGATAATCGAGCCCCGCCTCCCCAAATGCAACGATTTTAGGGTGCTTTGAAAGTTGAATAAGCTCTTTAGCTGTAATATTTTGTTCTTCATGGGCACTATTGGGATGTGTCCCAACAGAACAAAATACTTGATCATAGTTTTGCGCAATTGTTAAAAGCTTATCCAATTTACGAACATGTGTTGAAATTGTTATCATACGTTTAATATCAGCATCTAAAGCCCGTTGGATAACACCATCTAAATCTTGTGAAAAATCTTCAAAATCAAGATGGCAATGTGTATCAATCAACATGATGGTTCTCATCTTTCTTCAAAATATAACGGGGAAAGATTGGTTTTGGTGGTGGAAGATCAAGATCTTCTTGAATTTTTTCATGGCTTATATGATAGAATAATCGATTATCTTCAGGAACAGCAAGGCTATCGAGAAGTTTGGTCGCTGATTGTGGTATGAAAGGCAAAAGCATAATTCCTATTCGCCGCAAGGTTTCTGCAGTTATGTAAAGAACTGTAGAAAATCTTTCTGGATTATTTTTCCGCAAACTCCAAGGTTGTTCATTAGCAAAATAGCGATTAGCATCTGATACGACTGAAAAAATAGCTGAAAGTGCTAAATGAATCTCATGAGAAGACATGGCTTGGCGTACAAGATGAAGTGCTTGAAGAGATTGTTCCAAAAGCTGTTTATCTTGGCTTAAAAAAGCAGCTGGTGTAGGAACTTTTGCATGACAATTTTTGGCAATCATAGATAAAGAACGCTGTGCTAAATTACCAAGATCATTAGCAAGATCTGCATTAATGCGATTTATGAAACTCTCATGGCTATAACTGCCATCTTGTCCAAATGGCACCTCACGAAGCAGAAAATAACGAAACTGATCAAGACCATAGTGATCGACTATTGCAAAGGGATCAATGACATTTCCAATAGACTTTGACATTTTTGCACCACGATTGAGTAAAAAACCATGAGCAAAAATACGCTTAGGCAATTCAATTCCAGCAGACATTAAAAATGCTGGCCAATAGACAGCATGAAAACGAAGAATATCCTTTCCAATGATATGCGTATTTGCAGGCCAAAAATGACGTTTTGTTGTATTTTCATCAAAAAAACCAATTGCTGAGAGATAATTAGTAAGTGCATCGACCCAAACATACATCACATGCTTTTGATTATTTGGAACAGTAACGCCCCAATTAAAGCTTGTCCGTGAAATAGAAATATCTTTTAAACCCGATTTGATAAAACTTATAACTTCGTTACGCCGTTCAAGTGGAGCAATAAAATCAGGGTGCTTTTCACAATGTTCAAGAAGAGGATTTTCATAGCGGGAAAGTCTAAAAAAATAACTTTCCTCTTCGTTCCATTCAACAGGAGAGCCTAATTCCTTTTCACGACGGATGTTATCTTCTCCAATTTCAGTATCTTTCTCTTCATAATATGCTTCCTGACGAACGGAATACCAACCACTATAACGGCCAAGATAAATATCGCCATTTGCCTCCATCTTTTTCCAAATTTCTTGACAAGCTTTATAATGGCGTTCTTCTGTTGTACGAATAAAATCATCATGAGAACAATTTAAGACTGTAAGCATTTTTTGAAACATAGCACTATTACGATCTGCAAGTTTCTGAGGTGTCATGTTCAATGTTGCTGCTGTTTGTTGCATCTTTAAACCGTGCTCATCCGTACCAGAGAGAAAAAATACATTTTCCCCCTCTAACCGTTGAAAACGGGCCAAAACATCGCTTGCAATTGCACTATAGGCATGCCCAATATGTGGAGTACCATTCGGATAAAAAATCGGAGTTGTTATATAATATGTGTTACGCATGTCATACTCGTTGTAAAACGCTATAAAAGGATACATTGACATAACGCTTGTTAATCACATTGTCACGGAAAAAGCTTATCCTCATGCATGATCTTATGAACTTTAAAAAGCAAGTTAATAATGAATTGCTTCTTATCAAGATTAAATGATTGTATTTCCCCTATTTCTTGATAAATCTCCCGCCACATCTGCGCACATTTTTTTGAGAGAGTTAACTTCCCCCTTTCAGCAAGCATGATAGCTTTTTTTTGAATTTTATCAAGAATTTCATCACAGAATTGTTGAAATTGAATCATGGAAGAAAGAGAGGAGAGTGTTTGTGCAAGAGTGTGCACAACAGTTGGATCACAAAAAGATTGTTCTAAGAGTGTATCAAGGGTTTTAACAATTTCAAAACCACTATGGCAAATAAGTAAAGCAGCTTTTCGAGGACTTCCTTTGGATCTCTGAATAATCATTTCAAGAGTTTTTTCATCTGGTAAATCCTGATTTGAAAAAATATGTGTAATGACTTTTTTCATTTCATCATCATGCAATGGTCGCAAAGAAAACTGTTGGCATCGTGAGCGAATTGTTGGGAGTAATCTTCTTGAAGAGTGTGTGATGATAATGAATAAAGTTTTTGCAGGAGGTTCTTCAAGCGTTTTAAGAATTGCATTAGCTGCACTTCTATTCATATCTTCTGCGGAATCAATAATAATAATACGCCATCCATTATCTTGCGATGTTTGATTTAAAAAATGCATAATATCACGGATATCATCAATAAGTATCCCTGTTTTAAACTTTTGTGTTTTAATATCAAAGCGACGTGAAATGTACAAAAAACCAGGATGACACCCTTGCGTCATTTTGTGCCATGTAATGGAATTATGCTCTGGTTGTAAAAAAGTACCCTTCTGAGAGCTTAAAATATTCCAAGCAAGATGAATCGCCAATGTGGCTTTTCCAATTCCATATTCTCCTTCAAATAATAAGGCATGATGTAAACGCCCCTCCTTACGCATCTGTGCTAAAAAATGACGAGCAGCTTCATGACCACAGATCATATTATTCTGAGAAAATGATAAAACTGTATCAATATCATCATATTGGTGCAAAGAATTTACGTAACTCATAAATGCTCCACCATTGCTTGGTCACAAATATTTTTTATTTGGTTTGCAACAACGTGCATTGTATCTGACGCATCAATTACACGAAACCTATGAGGTTCCTGTTCTGCCAATCGAAGAAAAGCTTGGCGCCTTTGTTCTTGAATCTCTAAATTATCTTTTTCAAAATAATCAATAGTCTCTGCTTTTTCCTCTCTATAATTTTCATTTTCCAAGAACCTTCGAGTATTTGCACGCTCCATAGCATATTCTGCTGGTATATCTAACAAAAATGTCAAATGAGGCATGATTCCATTGAGTGCAATCAATTCTAAAACAGAAAGTGTAGAAGAATTTACTTTATTGTTGAGCCCTTGATAAACACGTGTAGAATCAACAAAACGATCACATAAAACGATTTTTCCCTTTTGCAAAGCAGGAGCAATGACCTCAGTAACATGGTCGATTCGTGCGGCTGTAAATAAAGCAGCTTCAATTAAAGGTCCATATTGTTGTGCTTGCCCCGATAGTAAAATGTGACGTATTATCTCCGCACCGAGCGTTCCTCCTGGTTCTCGCGTCATAATAACTTCATAGCCTTTGTCCTTAAGATGTTTATAAAGGCAATTAATTTGTACTGTTTTTCCTACTCCATCCCCCCCTTCAAATGTTATAAAATAGCCTGACACCTGTGAACCTTAATCCTTAATAAGCATATATTATAAATATTTGCGTAACCATCCAATTGTTATTTCATAGAATGCATTTCTTACTTTTGCAAAAAAGCTTCCTTCTTGAATATTATTTCCTGCAAAAACAGGTTTTTCGAGAAGAATTTTTTGATCGTCTACAATTTGTAAGATACCAACCGGTTGTCCTAAAATGATAGGAGCTTTTAATGGACCATGATATTTAATTCTTGCTTTAACATTTATTTTTTTTTCATTTGAAAGCATAAAGCTGATCGGCTCTTTAACAATAAGAGAGACAGAATTTTTCACTCCACCATAAACAGAGGCACGACCAACCGCTTCTCCTTTGGTAAAGATTGTTTTAAGATCGAAAGCTGTCATTCCCCATTGAAGAATTTGTTCCACTTCTTTTGTATGCCCTTTATCCTCTTGCAAACCATTTATTGCTAAAAAAAGACGCCTATGATTGTTATAAACAGAAACAACCATTGAAAGGCCTTCATCTTTACTATAACCGAAACCGAATCCCTCGACACCAATTTCTTTAGAAATAAGAGGATTTTTGTTACGTTGAAAAATATTATTCCATGTGAAGTGAGGTTCGCGGTAAAGTGTATAATAATCGGGATGCTCACGAACAATATGACGCGCTAGTGTAATCATATCACGCAATGTCACAAATTGTCCCTCTTCAGGAAGCCCAGTTGCATTCACAAAATGGCTATGCGATAGTCCAAGCGCTTTAGCTCTCTGATTCATCATTTTTGCGAAATTGGCCTCGCTTCCCGCTATGCCTTCAGCAAGAATAATCGCAGCATCATTTCCATTAACAATAATGAGACCACGTAAAAGATCAGAAACACTGATTTCTGTCTTTACTTTTGCAAACATAGTGGTTGTACCGGAAGGAGCCCCACCCTTGCGCCAAGCGTTCTCACTAACCTTGAATTTTTCTGTACTGCTTAATAAACCTTCTTTTAATTGATGAAAGATAACTTCAGCTGTCATCAATTTTGTTAATGAAGCTGGAAAAAAAGCAATATCACTTTCTTTTTCAAACAGTATTGTATCTGTATCATTATCTAGTAACAGCAATTGTAATGCAGAATTTGGAAAATTCTGTGTTCTCCCCCACCCATCAAATGTCAATACCCCCAATAAGGTGAACAAAACCCTTAATGCTATACGCATAGCCGCTTCTCCCATATCTAAAGAAACAGCATAAAAAATATTCTTATACAAGAAAAGATTTGTTTTTTTTGCAAACGGATAATTTTATCATAAGAATAAGCGCAAGTTTCTATTTTCTTTAGCGTAATCAAAATAAATTAATATGCGATACTTTTTCTTATTCATTTATCAAATAGAATTTATTCTAAATTTTACACATGAAATTTTTTCTTTTTTTCATAATGATAGAAAAAAGCCTTCTTTTTCATTTATAAGGAAAAGGTGATTATAATGAATAAGTTATAACCACCTACAATATGAAAAGCCGTAATTAATTAACTGTTATTTTCTTGCTTGGTTTATTGATAAAAGCCACTTGCTCAAAGAGCGTCGGTTTACTAATCAACACTGGGCCATTTTCCGGTAATTTTACTGAAAAAGTTTTATTGGAATGTTTTTGTTTATTCATAGCTTGATCCAATCGTTTTTGAAGATTGGCATCAAGTCTCTCTAGTACGATATTTTCTTTTTCTTTCGAGAGAGCCGCTAGTAGGGGTGAGGAAGATACATTATTCCCTGCTGTGTAAGAAGCCATTAAATAAGCGCCATCATAATGACCAATAGGTGCTTCAGAAACATATTCCACTTTAACGTTCGCCACTCCTGCATTTGCGTAACCAAGTATTTCCGCAGCTTGCTTTGACAAATCAATGATTCTATCTTTCATAAAAGGACCACGATCATTTACTCTAACGATGATAGAAGCCCCATTTTTAAGATTCGTAACACGAGCATAACTGGGCAAAGGCATGGTGGGATGAGCAGCAGTCAAGAGATTCATATCATAGATTTCACCATTTGCGGTTAAACGCCCATGAAAATCTGAACCATACCATGACGCTTCTCCAACACGTTTATAAGTTGGATCATTTTGCGGATAATACCACTTCCCTTTTATTTGGTAAGGCTTACCGACAACAGCCCGCCCATTCTTTTTCTTTTCTTTTGATTGTTTTTTCCCAGTGGAATCCTTCTTAGGATCAGGAAGAACAGCAGTTTTTACCTCAGTTGCTTTATTATTATAAAAACTTTTTATTACAAAATGTGCTGTCTGGCTTGAGCAGCAAGATACTAACAACTGGGATACAACAACTACAGAAAGAAATTGAAATGTTGAATTAAGAACGAAAGTAAACTTTTCTTTGCTATTTAAAAGCATTTTTCAGCTCGCCTATTTTATAATTGAGTATTTACTGCAAAAAATCACACCGCACTCTCTCTATGCGATGAGGAAATTCACATTTTCAGATGATTCCCCTCGCGGAGCTCATCATATCCTAAAAAATTATCATTTATCAAGAAATTAATATATTATTAATACTTTTATGATCTTACAAAAAAGCAGTGCAATCATTACGGATGATGGCTAGTTGATAAAAAAATGAGAAATCAATATGTTCATAAAAAATATGCTATTATCACATGAACTTTAAAAAGGTAGGCTGATTCTTAATACTGCTTGAAAGGAGTGTTTTAATTGTGCTGTTGGTAATGCTCTTTTAAATAAAAGTTCTTCTTAAAAGTACTCAAAACTATTGGCGCAAAAGAAATTGTACCGTAGACAGAAGAAGACGTTGAAAAATACTATCAGCATTGGTCACATGGTACTCATGAGTGCGTAGAGGTTGATATTTGTTTACATAGACTGGCATCGTGATACTGCCGTACGTATTGCTTAGAAAGATATCAAAGACAACATTATCTATTTCAAGACAAAAAAACAAATATCAAACAGATGTTTTTCTTTCGATTTTACAAAAACTAGTAGAGACTCTTAAATTGCTCCTATAGGTTATGGATCATTCATTTGCAAAAAAGTAGACGTGAAAAAATTTTGGGAATCTATTTTATGAATTGTGTGTTAAAAATGAGTACACGCTTTGAAAAAATAAAAAGCTGCGGCAATATACACAAGTCAACACAAAAGCTATCAATTACAGCTTAAAGCATTTTAGTCTTTCTTCATAGTTTTTATCCACATGTTTATCTTGCTTTTGACATGTAAGCGAATGATTTTGATTGTTAAACACAAACAACTTTGAAATAAGAAAACGGTGTTGGTTTTTTCATTCAGCATGTAAAACATGAATTATCTTTATAAATTAATGTACTGTATCTGGAAGAAAACAATACAACACCTTTCTATACTTAAACAACAAGATAAAAAATAAAGCAAAACTTTTATCTAAACACCAATTTCAAAAAAAATTGGTGAGCGCGCAGGGATTCGAACCCTGGACCTACTGATTAAAAGTCAGTTGCTCTACCAGCTGAGCTACGCGCTCTTCTACAAGCCACTTTTCTTGCAGAAAGTAAGTGGAACATACGTTTGACTTTTCATTTGGTCAACACCTTTTGAAAAAAAATATTATTATTCTGTTTAGTTATCAATATTTTTCTGTCTTTTCTCCTTGTCTCATTACTGTGGATACAATTTTTTCCCTGTTTTAAATTTGAATAAAAAAGAGATTTATCAAGATAAAATGCATCATGATTTCTAGGGCACAAAAAAAATGCAGATTTCAAAATGATAAAAAGAACGGAAAATACAGAAAAACAATAAACTAAAGTTCATAAAGAATCAAAAAACATAGCAAAAAGTCAACATTATGATTTGCTGTGTAATTGAGTGAATAGAGCAAAATAAAGAATATATTTACCGCAAGAGAGGCATTATATTATCTTCTTTTAAAAGATAATTGCAATGAAACATTTTACAAGAATCTTTCATCTCTGTTAAATAAACAGAACACTGTTTATTTAAATTTTTTATAATAAATATTATAATATTTTTAAAAAAGAGAACTAAGTTTTTTTAATTAAAGTCGCTAATAGTACATTTAAAAATAGTTTTTTATTATATAAATAGAAACTATTTAATAGTATATACACAAAACATATTAAATTTAATTATTTAAAAATAAATTTTAATATAGTATTTAAATTTTAGCTCAAAAAAATGTATAATAATTACAAAATATATATTTTATATTTATTTTTCTCATTTGAGTTTCTTGTGATCGGAACATTGAATGCTAACATGTAAACAATATGAATTACTGTTGTTTATTCATAATCATATGAAGGAAACAGGTATTCCTCCCTCTTTTGATGAAATGAAAATTGCCTTAGAGCTTTCCTCAAAGTCTGGAGTTCATAAGCTTATGATAGCTTTAGAACAACGAGGTTTTATACGTCGTTTGCCAAATCGTGCCCGCGCAGTTGAGGTGATACGACTCCCCGATAAAATAACATTTAATCTTTCTTTAGCGCGTAAAATTTCTCCTAGTACGATAGAAAAAAATAAAAGAAAAATATCAGAAAATTTTTCTCATTTTGATAATCCTGAGGCAGAAGAAAAAAAGAATGTCACTATTCCCATTATGGGGCGCATCTCTGCTAGTATATCTGTCTCTGCTTTATTGCAACAAGTAGGTATGCTTTCTTTACCACAAGATATGATTAATTCGGGTGAGCACTATGCTTTAGAAGTCAGAGATGATTCTATGATTGAAGCAGCTATTCTTGATAAAGATACTATAATTATTAAATGCCAGAATACAGCAGCATCAGGCGACATTGTTGTCGCATTCATTGATAAACAAGAAGCAACTTTAAAACGTTATCGGCGCACAGGGGCCTTTATTGCATTAGAAGCAGCAAATCCTCATTACGAAACGCGTATATATAGATCTGAGCGTGTAGAGATACAAGGTAAACTTATCGGACTTATTCGCAAATATTAAAAAATAAAAAAATACTGAGTATGTTGATATATTTAGTAAAGAATTTTGGTATTGCGAAATACTCAGTAACAAGACATATATAATTATAAAATATTTGATAAATAAAACAAATTATTTCATAATAACTTATACTGCATATCTATCAAAGATCAAGAACATTTTTATTCTTTATATAAAATAAAGACAGAAAATAAAATGTAATTATTATAAAATCGTAGGATTGATCAATAACAGCACCTCGTATTAGTTTTGTCTCCCTCGGATGTCCAAAAGCACTAGTAGATTCTGAGCAAATTATTATCAGACTTTGGTCTGAGGGGTATGAAATTTCACGCAAGCATCAAGGTGCTGATGTCGTTATCGTAAATACTTGTAGGTTTCTTGTTTCTGCTCGAAATGAAACATTAGCCAATATTAATGAAGCTCTCAAAGAAAATGGAAAAGTTATTGTAACGAGGTGTCTTGGTGCTGATCCTGATGTTATTCGTCAAGCACATCCTCATGTATTAGCCATTACAGGACCACAAGCTTATGAAAGGGTTATACAAGCTGTTCATACAGCGATTCCTCCAGCTCATGATCCCTTTAGTTGATTTAGTTCCCCCACAAGGTATTCGCTTAACACCTCGTCATTATGCTTACTTAAAAATTTCTGAAGGATGTTCTAATCAATGTAGTTTTTGTATTATCCCTACTCTGCGCGGTAATCTTACTTCACGCCCTATCAGTGAAGTTCTTCGCGAAGCTGAGAAACTTGTACAGGCCAGTGTAAAAGAGCTCTTGGTTATCTCACAAGATACGAGTGCTTATGGCATTGATATTAAATATCTTGAAAATCCTTGGAAAGACCGCACAGAGTAAAAACCAAATTTTTTGATCTTTGTCGTGAACTGGGAGATATGGGGATTTGGATACGCATGCATTATGTCTATCCTTATCCTCATGTAGATGAAGTTATTGAGCTTATGACTGCAAAAAAAATTCTTCCTTATTTAGATATTCCTTTTCAACATGCCTCACCAACTGTTTTACACAATATGAAACGACCTGCTGTTATGGAAAAAACAAATCGTAGAATTGAAAAGTGGAGAAAAATTTGTCCAGATCTCACCTTACGATCAACATTTATTATTAGCTTTCTAGGAGAAACAAATGAAAACTTTAATATACTCTCGAATGGCTAGAAGAAGCAAAAATTGAACGCGCTGGATGTTTTAAATATGAAGAAGTAAAAGAAAGCCGCTGGCATTGCTTTATGGCAAAACAACAATAAATTTCTACCCATCTTTTAAAGAAAAAAATTGGAAAAAGACTTCAAGTTCTCATTGACGAAAGTCAAGGAAAAGTTGCTAAAGGTCACAGTCAATATGATGCTCTAGGAATAGATGGCGTTGTACATATATCATCACGATGACCATTACGTGTTGGTGAATTTGTTACTGTAAAAATCGAAAAGTCGGATGCTTATGATCTCCATGGTATTGCAGTTTAAAGGTGAGATGAAAGTTATTGTGCCAAACAATGCAGCTTTATAATAAGCTTTTGAAATCAAAAATGTTTTTATCAAGCAAATGACTTGGACGAACATTTGTTAAGGCGCGAATCATAGTGTCTTTACGTCCTGGCATTCTTCTTTCGATATCTTTTAACATTTCTTTCATGGCACTGCGTTGTAAACCATCTTGGCTACCACAAAGATTGCAGGGAATAATAGGAAATTGCATTGCTTGTGAAAATTTTTCCATATCTTCTTCAGCTGCGTAAACAAGAGGACGCAAAACAAAAAGATCTCCTTCATCGTTTAGAAGCTTTCCAGGCATAGCTGCTAATCGACCTCCATGAAATAAATTCATAAAGAACGTTTCTAAAACATCATCACGATGATGTCCAAGAACTAAAGCAGAACACCCCTCTTCACGTGCGATACGGTATAGGTTACCACGTCGTAACCGCGAACAAAGTGAACAATATGTTTGTGTCTCTGCCAATTTATCTGTAACAATGGAATAAGTATCCTGATATTCAATGCGATATGGAATTTGATGAGAATCTAAAAAATCTGGAAGAATATGTTTTGGAAAGCCTGGTTGTCCCTGATCAAGGTTACAGGCTAGAATTTCAATAGGTAAAAGACCGCGCCATTTTAAGTCCAAAAGAAGCGCGAGTAAACCATAAGAATCCTTCCCACCTGATAAAGCAATAAGCCATTTTTCCCCTGAAGAAAGCATGGAAAAATCATCCAAGGCTTGCCGCATATGACGTAGAAGCCGTTTACGCAGTTTATTAAATTCTACAGTTGAAGGAGCCGCCCGAAATATTGGATGACAATCACCAGCTTCTCTGATCAATGGATCAGTTTTCTCTACATTCTCTTGCATTACTTGATATTCGATTGAAATATTATCCATAATACCATAATCCTGCACAATAAAGAGCTTGTTCTATAAGAATGACAGAGACAACAACAGATCTCACATAGTATTAACAGATACTTCGTTGGATCTATAAGATAAGATGCATAAAAAAAGAAACGGTGCTATAGAAGTCTATCGTTATAGAATATAACAATAAACTTAATATAACACCACTCATAAAAATCGCCCGTTATTTTAAAAACTACAAAGCGATACAAACATTTTGAGCATATAATAAAAAACAAGGGAGCAATATGCTCTTATAAAGAATTTAACGAGAATAAAACTCAACAACCAAATTTGGTTCCATTTGTACAGCATAAGGAACATCAGCAAAAGCAGGAACACGTGTAAATGTTGCTTTCATTTGCTTATGATCTGCTTCAATGTACTCAGGCACATCACGTTCTGCTAACTGCACGGATTCCAATACCAGAACAAGTTGCTTTGATTTCTCACGAACCTCAATAACATCACCTGGTTTACAACGATATGATTGAATATTCGTACGCCGTCCATTAACATTAACATGGCCATGATTAATAAATTGACGAGAAGCGAAAATAGTTGGTACAAACTTTGCACGATAGACAACAGCATCTAGGCGCGATTCCAACAGTCCTATAAGATTTTCACCGGTATCACCACGTCGACGAGCAGCCTCTGCATAAGTTTTGCGAAATTGCTTTTCTGAGATATCACCGTAAAACCCTTTTAATTTCTGCTTAGCACGCAATTGAACACCATAATCAGAAAGCTTTCCTTTACGGCGCTGTCCATGCTGACCTGGACCATAATCACGACGATTCACAGGAGATTTCGGACGACCCCAAATGTTTTCTCCCATCCGGCGATCAATTTTATACTTGGTTGTTTCGCGTTTACTCATCGCATTTCCTTTTAAATATAGAAAACAAGATCTCACATAAGATCTCAAGGAAACGCGCCCTCCTCTGCCTTCAAAGAGAAGACTGACAGGATGACTCTAACATTTATGTAAAGTTATCCACGGGACACGTCAATTAATGCCATTTTCTCAAAAGAAATAGTCAACAGAACTTCTATTGATTTTACAGCCCAAAGTCAACTTCTTTCATGATATTTAAGTGAAATTCTTTTAATAAACGCTCTGTTGAAGAAGTTATATTTTGCGATGTAAATAAAGCAAAATCCTTATGTTTCTTTATATTTTGAGGATATAGTTTTTCTGGTAATAATGATCTTGTGTGTTTCGCTATAGCTTTTGCTGGATCAATCCATTTAACTGGCCATAACGCTTGTTCACGAAAAAAATGAATCAAAAAAGGATAATGTGTGCAAGCTAAAACAATAATATCAGTATATTTGCCATTTTTTTCAACAAAGCATGGAAGGATTTCATGGCGTAATTCTTTCAAGTCTATAGGTTTTCCACGCAAATAATCTTCAGCAAATCCAGCAAGTTTTTCACTTCCAACAAGTTTAACATGGCATTGAGCAGCAAAAGAATGGATTAATTCATGTGTATAAGCACGCTTAACCGTTCCAGGAGTAGCTAATACTGAAATAAAACCAGATTTTGTTTGTTCAGCGGCTAATTTAATTGCAGGAACTGTTCCTACAAAAAGAATATGGGGGAATCTTTCTCGTAAATCTGTCATCATCAGTGTAGAAACAGTATTGCAGGCAATGACACATAGAACAGGATTGTAGAGTGTTAAAAGATTTTGAAAAACCTTTAAAATTCGGCTTTTTAAAACATTTTCTTCCCAACTTCCATAAGGAAACCCAGCATCATCTGCAACATAAATAAATTGCATTTCAGGAACAAGGACACGTACTTCCCTCAACACTGTTAAACCGCCAATGCCACTATCAAAGAAAAGAACAGGCCCCTTATCCATCCGTTTTTACACCTGTTTTTAATTTTTTACGTTCACGTTCGAGAGGCGCCCCGCTTCCTCGTGGAAATTGAGGAGAAAAATGATCTAATGAAGAGATAATTCCTCGTAGTAAGCGAACTTCAGATTCACTAAAATGAGCACGTGTAAAGACAGAGCGTAGGTTTGCAAGCATAACCTCTTTACGTTCTCGAGGTCTAAAATATCCACGAACATCCAAAGCTTCTTCTAATTGAGATAAAAAACCATGAAATGTTGCTTTATTTGCTGGCTCCATCTCTGCAACACGAAAAGCCGTATCGCTCATATTTTCCAAACCTGATTTCATCCATTCGTAAGATATAAGTAAAACTGCTTGGGCAATATTGAGGGATGCAAAAGCGGGATTAACTGGAAAAGTAATGATTTCATCAACAAGACTGATTTCATTATTTTCTAATCCCCACCTCTCTCTTCCAAATAAAACACCCGTTTTATGCCCAACACTCTCACATTGACGTAACAAACTCGCTGCTTCAACAGCACTTTTTACCGGTTTAAAACCACATCTTTCACGTGCTGTTGTAGCAAAAACATAATGCAAGTCTGCAATCGCATCAGGCAATCTATCAAAAACAACTGTATCATTAATAACATGATCTGCTTTACTTGCCGCTGCTTTGGCTTTTTCATTTGGAAATAATTCTCGAGGTTTGACTAACCGAAGCTTGGAGAGCCCAAAATTTGCCATCGCCCTTGCTACCATACCAATATTTTCAGGAAGTTGCGGTTCGACCAAAATAATTATTGGACCATTTGTTAAATTCTCACGATTCTTATTAGTTCCGGCCATCAATCTTACCTAATTCTACGATTATACTCCTACAGCTATTTTCTCAACGCAATCTTTTAAAGAAAATATTCCAAGAAATAACTTTTTAATAAAAAATTACGGTCAATATTGTCTTTTCATGCAGAGTTTATGATGAAAGGATTAATAATGAATTGTGGAAACAAAAACAAACGTTAGTTTTAAAACCAGAGTGATTATATAATGAGCTTAATAAACCATACGTTATTTAATACACTATAGAACTTACAAACCATAATCTAAGTTGAATTATAAAGTTATGCGTTCTAAGAAAGGAATATGCTCTTTATTCCCAAACTGTTCCCTGCAAAACTTATCTGTCGTTACAAACGTTTTCTTGCTGATGTAAAATGGGATGATCAACAGATCATCACTGTATCAGTTCCTAATACAGGATCAATGCTTGGATTAATAACTCCAAACTCCAATGTTTGGCTTTCATATCATAACGATCCTAAGCGAAAATACGCATATCGATTAGAAATTGTTGAGGCAGATAATACTCTCGTTGGTATCAATACGACTTTACCAAATAAACTAGCATTAGAGGCAATTCAAAAAGGATTATTACCCGAATTAAGCGCATATAAAACAATTTTGAAGGAACAATTGTGTGGAACGCAATCACGAATTGACTTTCTTCTGCGTGATAGAAATCTTCCTGACTGCTATCTAGAAGTTAAAAATGTCCATTTTATTCGCCAAAAAGGATTGGCAGAATTTCCTGATACCGTGACAAAACGTGGCACACGTCACCTTGAAGAACTCATAAAAGTCGTGCAACAGGGGAAACGAGCTGCTATGCTTTACGTAGTTCAACGGGAGGATTGTTCGACTTTTACGATTTGCCATGACCTTGATCCAACCTATGGACGTAAATTTAATTTAGCATTAAAATCAGGGGTAGAATTTTATGCTGTAAAATGTCACGTAAGTGTAGAAGGTATTTTTCCGATTCATCGAGTAAAAATAGAAAACAGAAAAAACAATGACTAATTATATTGAATATAATAAGATGCCATTAAAATTTAACGGACAAATTCGCATTTTTGATGAGCATGCTTTTGCAAAAATGCGTGAAGTTGGTCGCATTGCTGCAGAATGCCTTGATGCACTTACGGACATTATTAAACCTGGTGTCACCACGCAAGAAATTGATGATTTTGTATTTGTTTTTGGTGCCAAGCGAGGTGCTCTTCCTGCGGATTTGAATTATCATGGATATGGCTATTCATGCTGTACATCTATCAATCACGTTGTATGCCATGGTATTCCCAATAAAAGGCCCTTGCAAGAAGGTGATATCGTTAATGTTGATGTGACTTTTATTCTGGATGGTTGGCATGGAGATTCAAGCCGCATGTATCCTGTTGGAAAAATAAGACGTGCCGCAGAACGTTTGCTAAAAATAACCTATGAAAGTCTTATGAAAGGAATTTCCGTAGTCAAACCTGGTGCAACCACCGGTGATATTGGTGCAGCCATTCAACATTATGCAGAAGCTGAACGGTGCTCGGTTGTGAGAGATTTTTGTGGACATGGAATTGGTCAGCTTTTTCATGATGCACCAAATATTCTCCATTATGGAAATCCTCAAGAAGGAATAGAACTAAAGCAAGGTATGATGTTTACAATTGAGCCGATGATTAATCTTGGAAAACCACAGGTTAAGATTTTGTCTGATGGTTGGACTGCTGTTACACGTGATCGCTCTCTCTCAGCCCAATACGAACATACAATTGGTGTAACAAATGAAGGGTGCGAGATTTTTACACAATCTCCTAAAAATATTTTTTATATTCCAAGCTCAAGTGCTTAAATAAATGTAGAAATGTCATGGCTAAAAAAACGACTAAAAAGGGAGAAAACCAAAGCGACCATTTTGCATTAACATCAAGTTCTCTACTCAGTCCAATACCAGAAATAAAAAGTAAAAAACTTCAGAAAAATGCACAGATACATAAGCATTATCAAGGACATCGTGAACGTCTCCGTAAGCGCTATTTAAAATCAAAAGGAAATGCAATTGAAGATTATGAATATCTTGAATTACTCCTTTTTCGCACCATACCTCGAGCAAATACAAAACCAATAGCTAAAAACTTGATTGCACGGTTTGGTTCATTGGCAGACGTATTGGGTGCTGATATTCATCGACTTCAAGAGATTCCAGGATGTGGTCCAGCAACTGCAATTGACTTAAAAATTATTTCAGATGTTGTTGGGCGTCTTGCTCGTGCAGAATTGTTTAAACGTGATATTTTTTCATCATGGGATAAAGTATTAGCTTATTGTAAGGCCGTTATGGCTCACGAAACACGGGAACAATTTCGTATTTTATTTCTTGATAAAAAAAATGGTTTACTTGCTGATGAAGTACAACAGACTGGAACTATTGATCATACTCCCGTTTATCCACGTGAAGTCATCTCTCGTGCTTTGGAATTATCCGCGTCAGGTCTTATCCTTGTACATAATCACCCTTCAGGTGATGCAAGACCTTCTAAGGCAGATATAACAATGACATATATGCTAAAAGATGCAGCAAATGCGCTAGGCATTACTATTCATGATCATCTTATTATAGCACGAAACGGACATACAAGCTTTAAAGCATTAAAACTTATATGAATTATATGAACTTGAAGAGAAATTCCCCCAATTATTCATGAGAAACTAATTTCCTAAATCAATATCTAATATGGCCATTGAAAAATTATAGGATAATTCATCCTCATCTTCATCTCGATAGATAATACCTAGAAACTCATTCCCAATATAAACCTCACAAGAATCATCCTTTTTAGGCCGTGCTTTCACTTGCAATGCTGAATTTTGGAATATATTTTTAAAATAACTATCAAGTTTTTTTATTTCATCAGCATTCACTATGCTCTCCTGTCTTTTGAGACTCTTAAATTGAATCCTGAAGAGCAAATAAGGCACTCCTAAGATTCTGTAAAGATAGTAAATATTAGTTTCAACTTTTATTTATATTACCTATATTCAAAACAGCACTATCTTAACATATTGACGAAAGCACCTTTACTAAAAGGAGCTATCACTATTAAATATAACCGTATAGATTAAAAAGTAAAAAAATGGTTAGAAAATCATAAATTCTCAATAATTTTTATTTTATCCCCAATTTCAACATCTGTGCTTACAAGCATATTCCGACAAAACATGAATTGATCACGTATAATTCGTTCTTATTAATAAAGAAAGCTTTCTAAAACAAAAGCACTTTTCTCTTGCATATAGCTATTTTGTTTATGAACAGTCTTATTATAATAATTAAAACCAATTCCTTTCAACTACTTCTAGAATAGAAACAGTTAATTTATAAAAGGAAGCCTTATTTCTATACAAATATAGAAAACATACTCATAAAATTTAATGGTTATTTCTTACATCTTTTCATAAAAATTCACGCCATAATAGGCAAATTTTTAAATAAGCCTTTTTACCTTATCTAAGATAACAACATTAAAATTTTTTTGAACTCTAAAGCTTATGAATAATTTCCAACGATCGGATGGCGAGAAAGAAAATCGATGACAGCTTTTTTATAAACTTTATCACCCACAGCAAGCATATGATCTCGATTAGGGATTAATAGAGCTTCGCCACAGGGCAATAAAGCTGCTAATGGCTCTGCTTCACCACTAATCTCATCTAATGAACCAACGGCAACAAGGGCAGGTTGTTTAATTTTGTAAACCTCAGATGCTGTTAACTCCTGTTTTGAAGTGATAATACAAGCAGCCAAAGCACGTCTATCACTTTTTGTTTGATCTGCAAATTTACGAAACATCAAGCCACGCGAATTGGTAATGCTAGAAATATCTTCTGCTAAAAGAGCTTCAGCAACTGGTTCCCAATTCCCTGCTCCCGTTACCATACCAATACCTAAACCACCAAAAACAACGCTATGTACATATGTTGGATATAAAAGAGCCATAAATGCGCTAATTCGAGATCCCATAGAATATCCCATAATATGCGCTTTAGATAATCCTAAATACTGCAACAATCTCATTGCATCGCCAGCCATAGCTTGAGGTGTATAAAAGCTAGGATCATAACTTTTAGCTGAATCTCCATGTCCACGGTTATCAAGAGCAATAACACGATATCCTGCTTCAGTGAGAGTACGAAACCAACCTGTTGCATACCAATTCACACGTGCAGAAGAGCCAAAACCATGAATCAACAAAACAGGCGCCCCCTGTCCATCTTCCCGATAGGAAAATCGCAAGCCCTCATATTCAAAAAAATGAATATCTTCTGCGGTCATTTTGTATCACTTTCGCATTTTCCACAAATTGCTGGATGACGAACACGTTGTCCCCTCTTTATCTGTTTTTCAGAAACTTCACCAGCATTAACCTCAAGTGCGAAAGTCGCAGGCACCTCTGATGAAATAGTATCTGTTGAAAATGGAGTGGTGTTTTCAACAATCGATACGATAATTCCCTCAGCGTTTAAAAAAATCATGTCTAAGGGCAAAGGGGTATTTGCCATCCACATAAAAAATTTCTGCTTATCTTTTAACTGTTCACTTCCTTGCTGTTTAAAAAGCATTACGCGATCACATGGAAAATCAGTACGATACATTAAACCAGCACTCGCTTGAGATGGCGTAAAAGCAATCTCTACCTTGTAAGAAATCACACCTTGCTTTGTCTGTATTTCCAAAGGAGTCGGATGGACAGGAAGCTCTATAGGTTTTTTTGCTACAGCCATATTTATTTCTAACACAAAAAACAGCATCCATACAATGATGTGTTTTTTTCTAAAAGGCTTTAACATTTTTATCTCCATCAAAGACAACTTTTCAACTTTGTTATATACAATAAAGAGTAGAAAAACTTAAAATGTAAAAAACAAAAGAGCTATCTTCTAACTGCTCTCAATGCAATATCGGTAATCTACTTTATTTAACTAACGGTTTTACAGATATATTCTCTCTTAGAGATACTGACATTAAATATAGCTATCTTTTCTTATCCCTGTGGAACAACAGCTCTAAAAAAATAAAACAACCGTTTAATTTCAAAAATGCAATCTAATGTGTAGAAAATGGAATCCCTATGTCTGGATAAATCTCTGCTGTCATCAAGCCTTTTTCACTTTTACCAAAACGCACAAGAACAACTTGACCAGAACGAAGTTCTGCTAAACCAAAACGGCGCAACGTTTCCATATGAATAAAAATATCTTCTGTTCCCTGTCCACGACTAAGAAAACCAAATCCTTTATCACGATTAAACCATTTGACAATTGCGCGCTCTAAACCGCTTTCTGGAGTAACAACAACATGAGTGCGGGCTGGAATTTCTGATGGATGAGTCGCTGAAGAACAATCTATAGACTTCACTTGAACACATTTTAATCCTCGTTCAGTCTTTTCCACAGCACAAACAACTTTAGCACCTTCTAAAGCTGTTTGAAAACCATCTCGACGCATCACCGTAACATGCAACAATATATCGGGAGAATGAGGCAAATCAGGTACAATAAACCCGTAGCCCTTACTCCCATCAAACCACTTAATGACACCACTAATTTCAATAATTTCACCACAAGCACTTACACTATCTTCAGATAGGGAATAATCCTTTAATGTATCCTTACTCGTCATAATAAAACGTGACCCTGTAGCTCTAAATTGTACGATATTGATTCTCTATGTTTAAGTAAACATTGCTCTTGTATCAACACGCAAGCCCCAAGATAAGATTTCCCCACATTGTCATATTCCTTAATGTTAATATCAATATAATTCACAAAAATATTTAATCACATTTTCTTTAAATTATGTACTCTTTTTACAACAGTACCTGTGACAAAAATACACAAAAGTTTTTCACACAATGATATTTTCATAGATGTAGAACTTGCATGATGAAGAAGTTCAAGATAAGGTAGAAAGATCACAGTTGAAATCAAGGAAAGTGCGTAATGAAGAGAATCCTCACTACGCTCGCATTCTTTATGACATTTGTCGTAAGTGCCTATGCGAGTGAGCCTATAGAAATTGGTGTTTATCTTCCGTTAAGTGGTCAAAATGCATTTGGAGGACAACTCGAAATTAAAGGTATAGAATTGGCACATAAAAAAGTTCCAGAAGTATTGGGGCGTAAAGTGGAACTTATTGTTATTGATAATAAATCTGACAAAGTGGAAGCTGCTAATGCTGTTATGCGGTTGACTGCAAGTGAAGAAGTGAATGGAATCATCGGTAGTTATGGCTCTTCACTCTCGTTGTCTGGAGGTGAGATAGCTGAAAAAGCAAAGACACCGACTGTGGTAACTTCCTCAACAAATCCACTTGTTACACAGGGTAAAAAATATTCTTTCCGCACGTGCTTTATTGATTCCTATCAAGGGGCTGGTATTGCAACTTATGTAAGTCAAAATTTACATGCAAAGAAAGCTGCTATCCTTAAAGACATATCAAGTGACTATGCGATTGGTCTTGCGAGTTATTTTTCACGTGCTTTTAAAAAATTAGGAGGTGAAGTTATCGTAAATTTGAACTATAATTCTGGAGATCAAGATTTTTCAGCGGTTCTCACACAAATTATAGCGCAAGAACCCGATATCCTATTTATTCCGTCTTACTTCTCTGAAGGTGCTATTATCATAAAACAAGCCCGAGAATTAGGGGCAAGATTCAAAATCATGGGTGGGGATGCTATGGATAATCCAGAAACCGTTGCAATTGCAGGAAAAGCTGCAGAAGGCTTCTTACATACAACGCTTCCCTACAGTGAAAATATGCCAAATATGTCAGTAGCTGCGCAAGAATTTACCAAGGAGTGGAGAAGAACTTATCCTGATCAAGAACCAAATATCAATTCTGTTTTGGGATATACAAGTTATATGATGTTCATGAAAGCTATTGAAAATGCTGGTAGTGCTGATCGGGAAAAGATTACCACTGCACTTAGCCAATTAAAAGGTTTTCAAACGCCCTTTGGTGATATGTCTATGGATGAAAATCATAATCCTAAAATTCCTATTGGTATAATTGAAATAAAGGATGGAAAACGTGTCTATTTAGATGAAGTTAAGCCTGCTTTTTAATAAATGAGAAATTTTTCTAACTAAAACATAAATATGAGTTGAGGGTTCTTTCCTCAGCTCAAATTTGGGATTTCCTTATTTTATCCTATATCAATTAATAAACGTGGAAGGATGAGAGATGAGCACTGAAATGTTCATCCAGTATTTTTTTAATGCACTGGCATTAGGATCTCTATATGGACTTATCGCTATTGGTTACACCATGGTCTATGGTATATTGCGGCTTATTAATTTTGCTCACGGTGACATCTTTATGCTGGGAGCATATTTTGTTTTCTTTTCCACCATTAGCTTTATGCCTGCTTGGGCTGCTGTTCTTCTTTTGTTACTTGCTTTTTTTATTTATTATTCGGTGTTTATAGGGTTCAAAAGACGCCCTCCAATTTATTGGATTGCTCTTTTTTTAATTCTTATTTTAGGGTTTGTTTATTACTTTAAAGTTTCTCCACAAGAATTCACGCCGGTTTGGTTTTTAGCCCTTTGTTTTGCAATTTTTATTACAAGCGCCGTGGGAATTACTGTTGATCAATTTGCCTATAAACCTTTACGTCATGCACCGCGTATTTCAGCACTTATCGGAGCCATAGGCGTTTCCTTTTTTATTGAAAATCTTGCGACTGTACTTTTTAGTGGAGTCCCCAAGGGTGTTAAACAGCCAGATTTTCTTGTAATGCCGTTTCTATGGCATTTAGAATCAGGAGCAAATAAAATTATTAGAATTGCTCCCATGTCTCTCATCGTTCCTGTTGTCTCATTTATTCTTATTATTTTACTGCTGTGGATTATCCATAAAACAAAACCCGGTCTTGCTATGCGTGCCATCTCTCATGATATTGAAACAACGCGTTTGATGGGAGTTTCTGTCAATAAAGTCATTGCATTGACATTTGGAATAGGCTCTGCACTTGCCGCTATTGCAGGCATTATGTGGTCACTCCGCTATCCCCAAATTCATCCTTATATGGGTGTTCTTCCTGGCCTCAAAGCATTCATTGCTGCCGTTATTGGAGGTATTGGTTCAATTCCAGGGGCAATGTTGGGAGGGTTATTACTTGGATTTATTGAAATCATGATTATTGCATTCTTTCCTGCATTATCTGGATATCGAGATGCCTTTGCTTTTATTTTATTAATTCTGATTTTATTGATCATGCCCACCGGCTTAATGGGCAAAAAAAGTCAGGAGAAAATCTAATGATAAAATCAGTGACGACTTTTCTTTCGTGTATCAGTATTTTAGCTCTTGTTGGCTTTTTGTTTTATGCTGATAATCATTTTAATGATTACACACTTCGTATTATCAATCTTATTGCTATTAATGCGATATTGGCGATTTCGCTTAATTTGATTTACGGTTTTACGGGTATGTTTTCTCTTGGACATGCTGGCTTTATGGCCATTGGTGCTTATGTCTGTGCAATTTTACTTCTTTCGCCTGAACAAAAAGAAATGATGTGGATTCTTGATCCTATAGCGGAGCCATTACATCATCTGCAGTTGCCTTTTTTTCTAGCTGTTGTTGTAAGTGGTGTGTGTGCTGCAGTTGTAGGTTTGTTGATTGCTCTGCCTATTTTGCGTCTTGGTGGTGATTATCTTGGAATTGCTACTTTAGGATTTGCAGAGATTATCCGCATTGTTATTACAAATGCTACTTCCCTGACAAATGGCTCTTTGGGAATAAAAGGGATACCTCAAAATGCCACATTATGGTGGAATTATGGTTGGTTAGCATTTGCAGTAACCTTTATTATTCTCTTATTACGAAGCAATACAGGTAATGTTTTGCGTGCTATTCGTGATGATGAAATTGCCGCAAAAACAATGGGAATTAATGCCTTTTTTTATCGTAGTTTTTCCTTCACTGTTGGTGCATTTTTTGCAGGTATAGGAGGAGCGTTGATGGCTGCTCTTATTTCAACAATCGATCCTAAAATGTTTAACTTTTTGCTTACTTTTAATATTTTGATGATTGTGGTTGCTGGTGGTCTTGGTTCAATTACGGGGAGCATTATTGGGAGCGTTGTTATTACAGTCATGCTTGAATGGCTTCGTATTATTGAAAGCCCATTTGACTTAGGTTTTATACATATTCCAGAAACACCAGGGCTTCGAATGGTTATTTTTTCTCTTTTATTGCTCGTCATTATCTTATTTTGGAGAAAAGGTTTGTTGGGACAACGTGAGTTTTCATGGAATGGAATTTATAATTTCTTAACACGCAAGAAGCTCTCTAATACTGAGGGAAAGCTATGAACGACAATATTCTTTCACTCAATGATATTGTGATGCGTTTTGGCGGGTTGGTTGCTGTCAATAATATTAATATGGCAATCAAACGAGGAACAATTACTGGATTAATTGGTCCAAATGGTGCTGGAAAAACCACCGTTTTTAATATGATTTCGGGGTTTTATGCACCTACAAGTGGGAGTATTCTTTTTGATAAACAAAAAGTTTCTGGAGCTCCTCCTTATATTATCTGTAGACGTCATATTGCACGAACATTTCAAAATATTCGCCTTTTTTCAGGGTTGACAGTCTTGCAAAATGTTATGGTAGGTGCACATGTTCGCCAAAAGCATCCATGGTTTTCTTCAGCTTTGTTTTTTCCCAATGCAATGAAAGAAAAAAGGGAAATCCATAAAAATTCTATGGAACTTCTTGAGCGGTTGCAGCTTGATCACCTTGCCAACCAATTTGCAACGACTTTGCCTTATGGTGTACAAAGGCGTTTGGAAATTGCACGGGCGTTAGCAACAAAGCCAAAATTACTTCTTCTTGATGAGCCTGTTGCTGGAATGAATCCCCAAGAAAGTGAAGATCTTAGACAGTTTATAGCAAAAGTACAAAAAGATTTTGATCTTACAATTCTGCTTATAGAACACGATATGAAAGTTGTTATGGGACTTTGCCAATATATTTGGGTAATGGAACATGGCTGTTGCATTGCCAATGGCACACCAAATGAAATTCTTAACAACCCTAAAGTTATTGAAGCTTATCTCGGCGGAGATGTTTATGGATATTCTTGAAATCAAAAATCTTCACGTTCATTATGGTGCTATTAAAGCTATTCAAAATCTTTCTATGTCTATCAAAAAAGGAAGTATAGTCACTTTAATAGGTGCTAACGGAGCAGGAAAAAGTAGCATTGTACGCTCTATCACAGGACTGAATCGGTCTGTTTATGGAGAGATTATCTATAAAGGTGAATCAATTATAAAAAAAACGCCAGAAAAGATTTTGCGATTAGGGATTGCACTTAGTCCTGAAGGGCGGCGCATCATGCCCCATCTCACTGTTTTAGAGAATCTTCATCTAGGCGCTTATATTCGTCACGATAAGTTAGGAATTGCCCGCGACATCGAATGGATATTTGAGCTTTTTCCACGTTTGCGTGAAAGAGCAAAGCAATTGGGAGGAACAATGTCAGGTGGCGAACAACAAATGCTTGCTGTGGGCCGTGCACTTATGAGCAATCCTGATATGATAATATTAGATGAACCTTCTCTGGGGTTAGCACCACTGCTTGTAAAAGAACTCTTTTCGATTATCCAAAAAATTAATGATATGGGAAAAACTGTTCTTCTCATTGAACAAAATGCATTTGCAGCACTCTCCATTGCAGACTATGCTTATATTTTAGAAGTAGGGCATATTCTATTTCACGGTGAAGGCAGAACCATGCTTTCTGATTCACGTGTTAAAAAGGCATATCTTGGGGGATAGAACGATAAAATGCAAAAGCAATAAATTTATATTTTCAAAAGCATTTCTCTCCCATCAGAGAAATGCTTTTTTAAATTATCACCACCATTTTTCAGCACTAAACGTTCCAACCGCTTGTTCTATAATATGGGCGATTTGAAAGATAACTTCTTCAGCAAAAGGTCTGCCAATTAATTGCAAGCCTAGTGGCAAACCATTTGATGAGAGACCAGCAGGAATAGAAATTCCTGGTAGACCAGCCATATTAACTGGTACAGTAAAAACATCATTGAGATACATTGCTATGGTATCATTTTTAATTTTTTCATCAGCAATGCTAAAAGCTGGTGTTGGTGTTGCGGGTGTAAGGATAGCATCAACACCAGACGCGAAACATTGATCAAAATCACGTTTTACGAGTGTTCGCACTTTCTGAGCTTTAAGATAATAAGCATCATAATAACCTGATGAGAGTACGTAAGTACCAACCAAGATACGCCGTTTAACTTCATCACCAAACCCTGCCGAACGGGTGTTTTCATACATTTCAATAATGTCTTTTCCTAGCGTGCGCAAACCAAAACGAACACCATCATAACGCGCTAAATTAGAAGATGCTTCTGCAGGAGCTACAATATAATAAGCAGGCAAGGCATATTTTGTATGAGGTAATGAAATATCGCGTATTTCAGCACCTGCATCTTTTAGCCAATTCATACCTTTTTGCCAAAGTTCAATAATTTCAGAAGACATCCCTTCCAATTGATATTCTTTCGGAATACCAATTTTCATTCCTTTTATTGATTGTCCAAGGTAACTTTCATAATCAGGAACAGGTAAATGAACTGCAGTAGAATCTTTTTCATCAAAAGAAGCCATTGATTGAAGTAAAATAGCACAATCACGGACATCTCTCCCAATAGGCCCTGCTTGATCAAGTGAGGAAGCAAAAGCAATGGTTCCCCACCGTGAACAACGTCCATAAGTTGGTTTAATTCCCACTGTTCCAGTGAATGCAGCAGGTTGACGTATCGAACCACCTGTATCTGTTGCTGTTGCACCAGCACAAAGCCGCGCCGCAACAGCAGCAGCCGATCCTCCTGAGGAACCGCCTGGCACGAGCTTTTCATTGGAGTCTTTTCTCCTCCACGGACTAATAACAGGACCATAATATGACGTCTCATTGGATGAACCCATAGCAAATTCATCCATATTAAGTTTTCCGAGCATAACCGCTCCATCTTGCCATAAGTTAGCAGTCACCGTTGATTCATAAAATGGTTTGAAATTATCGAGAATATGGGAACAAGCTTGTGTATGGACACCTTGTGTTGCAAAAAGATCCTTAATACCCAGTGGTATTCCTTCTAAGTTTCCCCCCTGCCCTCTAGCCAAACGGCTATCTGATTCAGTAGCCATTTTTCTTGCTTGTTCTGCCGTTATCGCTACATAAGCGTTCAAAATTGGATTAGCCAATTCAATTTCTTTTAAATAAGCTTCTGTTAATTCAATTGCTTTAAACTCTTTTTTTATAAGAGCATTACGAGCTTGTGCAATTGTAAAGGTTGTTAAATCAGTCATATTAATGCTCAAGTTTTTAAAATAAAAAAATTATTCGACGATTTTTGAGACAAGAAAAAAATTGTCTTCCGTAACAGGTGCGTTTGCTACGATATCTGCTGCTTTATTTCCATCTGTAATATTATCTTCACGCATTCGTAACGTCATTGGTATCACGGACGTTAATGGTTCAACATTACTCACATCCACTTCATTTAATTGTTCTACAAAACCTAAAATGGCATTGAGTTCTTTTGTGATACGCTGTACTTCATTCTCATGGATAGCAATACGCGCTAAATGCGCTACTCGCTTGACGGTTTCTTGATCAACAGACATATTATGCCTTTCTTCTTTTTTATTTTGATATTTATTATTGGCTATACAAGGCTACGTTTGCAAGCGCAAGAATATTGATAATGCAAAGAAACTATAACTATGAATCTGAAACACGAAAAGACTTGAATTATAAATCTTATGGCCATTATTAACATCAATGAAGTTATGGATCATCTTTTGCCTAGGCAAACAATAGCAGGTTTAGATTTGGGGACAAAAACAATTGGAATTGCAATTTCCGATATGGGTTTAACTTTTGCAAATCCGCGTCCTGTACTTCAACGAAAAAAATTTATAATAGATGCCCACATACTTATAAAAATTTTTGATTGTGAAAATGTGGGAGCTATTGTCATTGGTTTACCTCTCAACATGGATGGAAGCAGTGGTCCTCGTGTTCAAGCGACGAAAACTTTTGTAAGTAATATGAAAGCGCATACAGAAATTCCATTTATTTTTTGGGATGAACGCTTATCAACAATTGCTGCAGAACGCTCTCTTTTAGAAATGGACGTATCGCGTACTAAAAGAGCAAGTCGCATTGATTCGGCTGCTGCCGCTTTCATATTGCAAGGTGCTCTTAACAGAATTCAGAGTCTTCATCATATAGATGGATAAAGAACATTGAGCAAATGTCCGGCATTATATCGTGCAATAAGCATCCCATAGGAAGATCTCCATTGCCCACCAAGACGGCTTTCCATATAGGCATTTGCAACATGCTCTATATCCGTAGAACGTAATGACGCAGCAGCTGCTGCATATGCTACTTGCTCAACAAAAAATCTTCCTGCCCCCTCGTTTGCTGTTGCCATTTCTGCCGCAGATTTAATAATCTCAATGGCTCGTGGTCCTGCAGGCCCAATGTCAAGAGCAATTTTTTCTAACAATTTCTGGAACAATCCTGGTGCTTTTTCAGCGATGAGAATTGCATCCTTTATCAATTGATTAGCAGAAATATTTCTTACAATTCGTGCAGGTCCATTACACAACATTTGCGATAATGGATTTCCTTCTACAAAACTATCAATACCAAGCTGTGCAATAATTTCGCCAATAATAGGTATAACTAATTGGCTTATGTGATAAGCAATAATAGGGGTCATAATCCTTGCAAAAGCTGCTTCAGAGCGATCATTTGCGGCATTGTCAAAGGCTCGTGCTAGACGTAAAACCAATGCTTGTGCAGCTGCAATATCCAGTGCAATATCTGCAAAAATACGTTCTGTTAGTGGTGGTAAAAGCTGATCTGGCATTTTTTGCCGAAAAAAATCTATACCAAATTGAAGTGCAGCTCGCAATACGCCCGCCGATATGACAGATTGATCAAAACGCATCATTGTTTCGATATCTTTAATGACTTTAGTCCCCTCTCCAATATTTCCCAACAGCCAACCATAACTTCCCTGAAAATCAACAACACCTTCTGGTGTTAAAGTCTCTCCGGAACGCTGTAGCAAATGGCGAATTTTAATGGATCCATTTAATGCGCCATTTTCTTGGATACGTGGAACTAAAAAGCAGCTTACATGACCATCTAACTCTGCACTCACAAGATATCCGTCCACTATAGGATTAATAACATTGTTTTTTATAATATTTAAACGATAGAGATTACGCCCCATTTTTTCATCAAAAGAAATTTTCTTAACACTGGGAAAATTGAAAGCGTATTTTTCTGGTTGTGCAATATCATCAAAAGCACAAGTAAGTGAGGCCGATTTTTTACTATGAATAGGCTTTGAGGATAAATCATATTGTCGTGATAAGAGTAAATTTTGCCATTTTCTAAAAAGTTCAATATCACTAATTAAGACTGCAATAGTTGCACTTGTTATAATAACCTCATTCAAATGCCCTGTTTCCAAACTAGCAGATAAAGCTAAGCGAATAGCACGTGCTTGATAGCGTACCCCATTTTCTAAAGTAGAATTTTCCCAAAGAGACGTAACTAAACCAGCTTGTCTCGAATATTGTTGAAGAGCCTGATAAGAAGAATGTATCTCTAATTTTTCTATCGGTTGCCCCCATTCATCGTTATAGCGCAATACTGGAGGATAACGATTCGCCAAACAGGAAAGCTCCCATGCTTCATGGCTTGTTACAAAATCCCCTATTTCCTCAAAACTTGCTAATAAAAATTTAGGCAAACTAGAAGCAATACGAAACATAAGCGTATCACTGAGAAACGCATTTTTTCGACGAGTATTTTGCAAAGATACAGCATTCATAGGCACATTCCATCATTCAAATCATTCATATCATAGACACATTGTCTTTTTGCAGTTAAAAAACATTTATCATGTTCAAACAAATTCTTGTTTAGTCTGTTTAGAGAGAGATAGAAAAGAATGCTATGACTCAAAATATTTTTCCCCATCAACATCTTTTAGGTATTAAAGGTTTGAGTGTACAAGACCTATCTACATTGCTTGATCGTGCAGATATAAATGTTACTCTTTCTAAAAAAAATAATAAAACGAAATCTATATTATATGGACGGACTCAAATTAATCTCTTTTTTGAAGCTTCTACGCGAACACAATCCTCTTTTGAATTAGCCGGCAAACGGTTAGGAGCAAATGTGATGAATATGGCTATTAGTAATTCATCTGTAACAAAGGGGGAAACATTAATTGATACAGCTACAACCCTCAATGCGATGAAACCAGATATACTCGTCATTCGCCATAGTAGTGCTGGAGCAGCTGCTTTGTTAGCACAAAAAGTTGATTGTTGTATTATTAATGCGGGTGATGGCGCCCATGAACATCCAACCCAAGCTTTATTAGATGCTCTGACCATTAAAAGAACAAAAGGCCGTATTGAGGGATTAACTGTTGCAATTTGTGGAGATATCTTGCACTCACGTGTTGCGCGTTCCAATATCCTAAGTCTCAATGCTTTGGGAGCCAGAGTTCGTGTTGTTGCACCTTCCACACTCTTACCCACAGGAATTGCTGATATGAGTGTTGAGGTTTTTAACACCATGAAAGAAGGTCTTATAGGTGCTGATGTTATCATGATGCTACGCTTACAACATGAACGTATGACAGGTTCTTTTATTCCCTCCATTCGTGAGTATTTTCATTATTTTGGCTTGCATAAAGAAAATTTAGCTTATGCCAAAAACAATTGCATTATTCTACATCCAGGTCCAATAAACCGTGGTACGGAGATCTCATCTGAAATAGCAGATGGACCACATAGTATGATTCGTACCCAAGTAGAAATGGGAATCGCTGTGCGTATGGCTGTCATGGAAGCTTTATTGGATTCACGTCTTCAGTTCAGTGGAGAAAAAAAATGATAAAGCCAATTGTCTTGCAAAACGCCCGTATTATTGATCCTTCGCGCACAATTGATGAAATTGGCACGGTTATTGTTGAAAATGGACGAATTACAGTCGCTGGAAAAGAAGCTTTAAATCAAGGAGTTCCCGAAGGAGCAGAAATTATCAATGCACAAAATAAGGCAATTCTCCCCGGACTTGTTGATGCACAAGTCTTTGTTGGGGAGCCAGGAAATGAAGAGCGTGAAACCATTGCCACAGCAAGCCAAGCTGCAGCAGCAGGTGGTGTTACTTCTTTTCTTATGATGCCTGATACGCATCCAATTATCGATAATAGAGCACTTGTTGAATTTATTACGCGTACGGCGCAGGAAATATCATTAGTCAATATTTATCCTGTTGCTGCAATTACGCAAGGTTTTAATGGACAAGAAATCACCGAATTTGGCTTACTAAAAGATACGGGAGCAGTTGCTTTTAGTGAAGGAAAAAAAACATTGCAAAGTTCATCTGTGATGCGGCGCGCAATGACTTATGCTCGTGATTTTAATGTTCCATTGATACATGAAACACAAGATAAGGAACTTACCGGAAAAGGTGTCATGAATGAAGGACTGCTCGCCAGTTGGTTAGGGCTTTCTGGTATTCCCCGCGAAGCAGAAGTTATTCCACTCGAAAGAGATTTACGATTAGCAGCGTTAACACAAACACGTTATCATGCAGCACAAATATCGACAGCCCTCTCTGCTGATGCACTTCGTTTAAGCAAACAACGCAATGAGAAGATCTCAGCCGGTGTATCTATTCATCATTTATCTCTTAATGAAAATGACATTGGTGAATATCGTACGGCTTTTCGTTTTATGCCCCCATTGCGTACAGAAGAAGATCGTATAGCAATGATTGAAGCAATAAAAGATGGAACCATAGATATCATTGTTTCTTCTCATGATCCTCAACATGCTAATACAAAACATTTACCATTTAATGAAGCATCTTCAGGTGCTATTGGTATGGAAACTTTATTGAGTGCGGCTTTACGCCTTTATCATGATCAAAGTATATCTCTTCTACGACTCACTGAGTTGTTATCAACAGCACCTGCAAAACTCTTTGGTCTTCATGCAGGAACTCTTAAAAAAGGTGCCTATGCAGACATGATTTTGGTTGATCTTGAAGAGCCATGGGTCGTTTCTACAGATAGATTGTATTCACGCTCAAGAAATACGCCTTTTGAGAATGCACGCTTTCAAGGCCGAGTCCTTCAAACCTTTGTTAAGGGACAATCAATTTTTAGACTTGATCAAGAAACTTAATGAGATTTTTTATGATTGAAGGTGAAACACTTTTCCAATTTACTCCATGGTTTATTTTTCTCATGTCCTACCTTATTGGATCAGTTCCATTTGGACTAATTTTTACGCGATTGGCTGGGCTTGGTGATGTAAGAAAAATTGGTTCTGGTAATATTGGAGCTACAAATGTTCTACGGGCAGGAAATAAAAAAGTTGCCGCTTTGACACTTCTTTTTGATATGTTGAAAGGAACTGTTGTTATTCTTGTTATAAAACTTTTAAGTAATCCGATAGAAAATAGTCTCATTATTTCTCTAGTGGGTTTTTTTACTTTCTTGGGGCATCTTTTCCCTATATGGCTTAAATTTAAAGGTGGAAAAGGCGTTGCAACCTATCTTGGTGTTTGTTTAGGAGTCTACTGGCCAGCCGCAATTGCCTTCATTATTGTGTGGATGGTGATCTTTTTACTCACACGTTATTCTTCCTTGTCTGCGCTCGTTGCTGTTGTAGTGACTCCAATATTTGTTTTTTATTTTTCCACTTCCTATTTCTATTGTATGCTAATTGCGATGAGCATATTTATATATATAAAACATTACGCAAATATCAATAGATTATTAATTGGGAAAGAAAGCAAGATTGGTACGCAAAACGGGGATGAATAAAGGAATCCTGCTCACTGATCGTCAACGTCTAAATTGGTTACGATTATTGCGTAGTGAAAATATTGGAGCAGTGAGTTTTCGTACTCTCATTGATCATTATAAAACAGCGGAAAACGCTTTAGCGGCACTTCCTGAACTCAGTAGAAAAGGCGGCCTTTCTGCATCTATTCGCATAACAACAATAGAAGAAGCCGAAAAAGAAATGCAAGAAGCCGAAAAGCTAGGGATTCGCTTTATCGGTGTAGGAGAACCGGATTATCCAGTCTTTCTTAAGGTGACGGAAGCTTCACCACCTCTTATAGCCGTAAAAGGTGATATTTCGGTTTTTCAAAAACCTTCTGTTGGAATTGTCGGATCTCGAAATGCTTCGGCAGCTGGCAAAAAACTAGCTTCTCAATTTGCTCATTTTCTTGGCGATACTGGCTTTACAACAATTTCTGGACTAGCTCGTGGAATTGATAGCATTGTACATCAGGCAAGTCTCTTAACGGGCACCGTTGCGGTAATGGCTGGTGGAATTGAGCATATTTATCCACCTGAGAACAAAAAACTTTATGAAGATATTATTGCTAATGGTGGAGCTATTATTAGTGAAATGCCTATTTCTTGGAAGCCACGCGCTATCGATTTTCCCAGAAGAAACCGTATCATTGCGGGTCTATCACTTGGCCTCTTGGTTGTGGAAGCAGCATTGCGATCAGGGTCCTTAATTACCGCACGTCAAGCCGCTGAAATGGGACGATTGATTTTTGCTATTCCTGGTTCTCCACTTGATCCAAGGTCTGTTGGTACGAACAATCTCATTAAGGATGGTGCACTGCTAACAACACATCCTTCCGATATCATAGAAATGCTTTCACCTTTAACTCCATCACCAGCAAATTTCCAACTTAACTTTTTTGAGGAAGGAGAAACAGCCACATTACAATTTGAAAAGGATAATTTTAATGAATATAACAACCCCTCTTACTTTGGAGACGACAAAGAACGTGCTACTGTTCTCTCAGCCCTTTCAACAACCCCCATTGATTTAGACACACTGAGTACCCATTCAGGTGTTGCGCTTCCAAATCTCTACCTCTTGTTGGTTGAACTTGAGCTTGCCGGGAAGCTTACTCGACATGCTGGTGGTTATGTGTCATTGTCGAGTTCGGATCTTCTCCAAGAGCCTCAGCACTATTAATAATGCTTTGCCCTTCTTTAGCAACCATATCCAAAAGCAATGCTAAAAGCGGGCTGTGCGCTTGACGTGCCATTTGATTCATTTGTTTGGACATATCTGTAATGTATTGGATAACTTTTAAATGATTTATAAACATAATTTTCTATCCTTGAGCATTTTCCCTCCTACTTCTCAACAGATGTTATCTTAGTACTTAGCCATATATTCTTGTATTAACAGTGTAAAATAAATTGTGTAATTCCATATAGGGTGTATTTTGATAATAACAATTACAAGTTGTACAATATTAATGTTTTTTGTATGACGAATATTTTTTATGTGCTCTTAACCAATTGCTATTAGCTATTCGCGTGAAAGGAGTTTATAAAAAAACTTTTTATTTCAACATTCGGGTAAAATTATGGATATCGTCATCGTTGAATCTCCAGCAAAAGCAAAAACAATTAATAAATATCTCGGATCTCAATACAAAGTTGTAGCATCATTTGGACATGTTCGTGATTTGCCTGCAAAAGATGGCTCCGTTCTGCCTGATCAAGATTTTTCTATGAAATGGGATATAGATTCTGCAGCCACGAAACGTTTAAATGAAATAGCAAAAGCAGTCAAAGAAGCCGATAGCCTTATTCTCGCAACCGACCCTGATAGAGAAGGAGAAGCTATTTCTTGGCACATTTTGGATGTTCTTCGTCAAAAAAAGGTTTTAAAAGATAAACCTGTTAAACGGGTTGTATTTAATGCTATCACAAAAAAATCTGTGCTTGATGCTATGAACAATCCACGTGATATTGATACATCACTTGTAGATGCCTACCTTGCTCGTCGTGCCCTTGATTATCTTGTTGGTTTTACACTCTCACCTGTTTTGTGGCGTAAGCTTCCCGGAGCACGCTCTGCTGGTCGTGTTCAATCTGTTGCTTTGCGTATTATTTGTGATCGTGAAGCAGAAATAGAACATTTTCTCAAAGAGGATTATTGGTCTCTGACAACAGACTTAAAAACCATCAGAAATGATAGTTTCCGAGCAAAATTGACAATGTTTAATCAAAGGAAGATTGGCAAACTTGATATTCAATCTCAACAACAAGCAGAGCAAATTCGCATTATGTTGGAGGAAGCAAAATATCGTACACTCAGTGTTGAAGCAAAACCCACAAAGAGAAATCCTGCTCCCCCATTTACAACATCCACTTTACAACAAGCGGCTTCTTCCAAACTAGGATTTTCAGCCTCTCGCACTATGCAAATTGCTCAAAAACTTTATGAAGGTGTTGAAATTAATGGTGAAACAGCAGGGCTTATTACCTATATGCGTACCGATGGTGTGCAAATAGCACCAGAAGCTATTGATTCAGCACGAAAAGCAATTCATGAATCTTTTGGCAGTGATTATATTCCTGAAAAACCGCGTTTTTATTCAACAAAAGCAAAGAATGCACAAGAAGCACATGAAGCTATTCGCCCAACAGATTTTCAACGTACTCCTAGTCAAGTACGAAATTTTCTCGATAGCGATCAGGCAAAACTCTATGAGTTAATCTGGAAGCGTGCTATTGCCAGTCAAATGTGTTCTGCTGAAATTGAACGTACAACCGTGAAAATTGAAGCACAGCAAGGCGAAAACTTTGCAAATTTACGTGCCACAGGTTCTGTTATTCGTTTTGATGGCTTTATTTCTGTTTATACTGATCAACAAGAAGAAGAAAACAGTGAAGAAAATGAAACGACACGCTTACCACAAATAAACGCTGGTGAAGTACTTGAAAAAGAAAAGGTTGAAGCTATACAACACAGTACAGAACCACCTCCTCGTTATTCTGAAGCTTCTTTAATTAAAAAGCTTGAAGAGTTAGGGATCGGTCGTCCTTCGACTTATGCCTCTACGTTATCCACATTGTGTGATCGTGGGTATATTGTCATTGATAAACGAAAGCTTATTCCTGATGCTAAAGGACGTATCGTTACAGCCTTTCTTGAAAATTTCTTTAATCGCTATGTAGAATATGGTTTTACAGCAGACCTTGAAGAAAAACTAGACCTTATATCGGATGGAAAACTTTCTTGGAAAGATGTTATGCGCGATTTTTGGGATGGATTTAACGCGTCTATTAGCAATATTAAAGAACTCCGTATAACCAATGTCCTTGACGTTTTAAACGTGACATTATCTCCTCTTGCTTTTCCTGTACGTGAAGATGGAAGCGATGTTCGTTCTTGTCCTCTTTGTGCAAACGGTGAATTATCTTTAAAGCTAGGGCGTTATGGTGCATTTGTTGGCTGCTCCAATTATCCCGAATGCAAATATACACGCCAACTTGGCACAGATAGTGGAGAAGAGAATGAAGCCATACGTAATGATGAGCCTGTTATACTTGGAGTTGATCCTCAAACAGGAAAAGATATTTCTCTTCGCAATGGTCGTTTTGGTCCCTATATTCAACTTGGTGACAGCAAAGAAGGCAAGCGTGCAGGATTACCCAAAGAATGGCAGACAGAAAATATTACTCTTGATAAAGCTTTGGCTTTACTCTCTCTGCCCCGTGAAATCGGTACACATCCTGAAACAGGCAAAATGATTACAGCAACCATCGGGCGCTATGGCCCCTACCTTACACATGATGGTAAGTCTGCTCCCCTTCTTCATGCAGATGACGTTTTTGATATCGGTATCAATCGTGCTGTGACAGTATTAGCCGAAAAACAAGACAATAAAACAACACGAAGCAGAACAACATCTGCCGCACTTGCAACATTAGGAGAACACCCTGATGGAGGAACGATCACTGTACGCAATGGACGTTATGGTCCGTATGTTAATTGGGGTAAAATTAATGCAACATTGCCAAAAGATAAAGAACCAATTAATGTAACACTTTCAGAAGCATTAGAACTTATATCAGCTAAAGCATCTCATAAAAAAGCAACCGGTAAGGCTTCCAGTAAAAAAGTAACGACAAAAAAAGTTCCTTCCAAAAGAAAAGAGACATAAATTTTGGCTAAAGGCGAAAAAAAAACAAAATATTTTCAATCATTCAATATGGAAAGACTGCCTAATAAAGCAGAAGTTCTTTCCTTTATTAATGAGAATCCTGACCAATCAAGTAAACGAGAAATCACCAAAGCTTTTAACTTAAAAGGCGATTCTCGTATTTGGCTAAGGGATATTTTACGTGAACTGAAAGATCAAAACCTCATATCAAAACAGCGTAAAAGAGCAATAAACAAAGGAAAATTACCACCAGTTGCTTTAGTAAAAATTAGTGGACGTGATGAAGATGGCAGTTTGATTGCACAACCTGTTGAATGGGAAGAGAGTTCAAAACCAAATATTGAAATACGCTCTTTTCATCGCATAAAAGGAGCAAGTGTGGGGATTGGGGATCATGTTCTTGTAAAAATCTTTCGAAATAAAACGCTTCAAAGCTCTCCTTATACAGGGCGTATCATCCGCAAAGTTGATGTATCACCAAAGAGTATATTTGGTATTGTACGAAAATTGGAAAATGACCATTGGCGGCTTGAGCCAATAGAGCGTAGAACGGATGAACTTATTATTGATAATTCTGAAATATCTTCAAATATAAAGATAGAAACGGGTGACCTTGTTGAAGTTGAAATTAAAAAAAATACCGGTTATGGACTAAAAACTGCACAAATAAAAAATGTTTTAGGGCATATTAATAGTGAAAAAACACTTTCCATGATTGCTCTTCTTTCAAAAGGCATTCCTTATATTTTCCCTGAAGATGTTCTTGGGCAAGCAAAACATATAAAACCTGCTAACAGAGAAAATCGTGAAGATTGGCGGCAATTACCACTTGTTACAATTGATCCACTCGATGCAAAAGACCATGATGATGCCGTTTATGCGATAAGAGATGAAGATCCTGCTAATCTTGGTGGTTGGGTTATTGTGGTCGCAATCGCAGATGTTTCTTATTATATCAAAACAGGAAGTCTTTTAGATAAAGAAGCATTAAAACGAGGAAATTCCGTTTATTTTCCTGATCGAGTTGTACCAATGTTGCCAGAACGTATTTCTAATAATTTATGTTCTCTGCGTGAAGGAAAAGAAAGACCAGCTTTAGCTGTTCGGATGATTTTTGATGCAAATGGTAATAAACAAAAACATAGTTTCCATCGTGTGATGGTGCGTGTAGTCGCCAAGTTTTCTTATCAAGAAGTACAATTAGCAATTGAGGGAAATAGAAATGAAAAAACTGCTCCCTTTTTCGAGAGTATTTTACAACCATTATGGAAAGCTTATGAGTGCCTCAAAATCGCGCGGGATCGTCGACAACCACTAGAATTAGAAATAGCAGAAAAAAAAATTGTTCTTGATCAAAATGGATGCATCAAAGATGTTGTCAATGAACCACATTTAGAAGCACATCGTTTGATTGAAGAATTCATGATACAAGCAAATATTGCAGCTTCTGAAACATTAAAAGAGCATAACCAACCCCACATCTATCGTATCCATGATAAACCCTCTCTTGTAAAACAAGAAATACTACGAAATTTTCTACAAAGTTTGGGAATATCACTTTCTCGCGGTGCAGAGCTTACATCAGCACACCTTAATAGTATTTTAGCAAAAGTTGTGAATACAAAACAACAAGAGTTGGTCAATCAAGTTATTTTGCGCACCCAATCTCAAGCAGAATATAATCCTCAAAATATTGGTCATTTTGGTTTAAACTTACATAACTATACACACTTTACATCACCCATTCGCCGTTATGCTGATCTGATTATTCATCGCGCACTCATTAAAGCTCTAAAATTGGGAAATGACCAATTAACAAAAACACAAGAACAAAATCTTGCAGAAATTGCCACGCAAATTTCCTTATATGAACGCCGTGCAATGGTAGCTGAAAGAGAAACAGTTGATCGACTTGTCGCACATTATTTAACCAACAAAATTGGCTGTACTTTTACAGGTCGTGTTTCTGGAGTTACAAAAGCTGGGCTTTTTATCTCACTCGATAGACTTAATACAGATGGTTTTGTACATATTACGACACTTAAAAATGATTATTATTATTTTGATGAAGTACAACATACTCTTGTGGGAAAGCGTAGTCACAAAGGCTATCAACTAAGTGATATTGTAGAGGTAAAACTTATAACAGTACAGCCTTTTGCTGGTGCTTTATGCTTTGAGCTCTTAACAGAACCTCGTACAATAGCTTTTTCATCGAAATCCTACCATAAAAAAAAGCTTATAATGAAAAAACAAAGATATGATTTTTATAAAAGAAAGAATCTTAACTAAACGGAAAAATCAAAAGCGATTATTATAACTTTTGTTTAAAAGCTTTTAAAAACATTTAACAGTTATTTCACTTCCCTTAATTAAATATTATTGGTAATAATTACAGAATATTGATCATAAAAAAATAAGAACCACACTAAAATGTGTAGTAATTATATTATTCAATCAATCATAATACGATAAAATTCTGAAAGAGCTTTGCGTATTAAATGAATGAGAGAATCTACAAAGGATAGGCTAGTATTTTTTATTCCAAGTTATATTCTATTAGCTTCATAAATAAAAGCATAAAGCATCCTTATGATAAAAAATTGAACCCTCACAATCATTCTTTACTTGCAATCGTTGCAGCTATTACAATCATTGGTACCACTGAAATAGTATTGGAAATACAACTTGTTTCACCTCCCAGACAGAAATAGGCATTTCAAAGAGAAACATCGGCTATAGCTCATGATGAGCATAGGGGCTTCGCGTTTTTAGGATCCTATTTTTATAAATCTGTATAGATTTGCTTTTTTTTAAAGATTATTACATTATGACAAATTCGTTTATCCTTTTAGAATTTTGAAACAACAGTTGTGTATCATCTAAAAGGCATGATTTAACATTCTCTTATTTATTATAGAAAGATTTGTAAGGTATCCTGCACCTGCTAGCAAAGGTCGGAGCACAGGAATTCATATTTTTGCGACAGGTTGTATTCTTAATGTATTTGTTTCTATACTAATTCTCATAGCATGGAAATGAATTTCAACGTTTAAAGAGATCTGCATAAATTCTTTGTTTTCTATCTTTCTCATATTTCAAGCTCAATGATGGTAGTTTTTATTTACCGTGCTGTCCAAATGGGGACATTAACTTTTATAAAATCCTTTATTCATCTATTGGATATAACGAAAATGAGGATGCAGATTTTGTGGTAACGCTTGCAGTTAGTAATTTTTTCTCTTAAACTCTATCAGTTATAAACGGATCAATATTATCTTCTTATAGAGGATGCTATCGTAGTCTTTGTTATAACTTTTATGATACCATATAGGTAAACAAAACGCCAATGGCTCTTTTCCTTCTGGGGGTGTATCGGCCGTTTTTACACAATCAAACGCGCACATCTCTAAAAAAAACATGAAATGTTTCATGCTCATTCTGCTTATGATATTTTTGTTATGGAGTTGGTATACTTATTGGACCAACTCTTATATTGGCTAAACCATGGATATCTTTACTCCCTTTGATTTTTCAGCAGCTATCACTTGTTTTTTTAGTTTATAGATGACTTTAGTGTTTGTACAACTGATCAGAAAATTAATCAGCTCTTGACTTTTTTTAGAACATCCGTAGTGTTGCCGCAAAATCTGATTACGTTGGAAATAGATTTTAACAACAAGGCAATATTATTTTTCAATATAAACATAAATAGGAATCTTAAATTATGGCTAAGGCAGCAACCATTAAGATCAAGCTTTTGTCAACTGCAGATACTGGTTTTTTCTATGTGACGAAAAAAAACAGTCGTACAATGACAGATAAAATGAGCAAACGTAAATATGATCCAGTTGTAAAAAAGCACGTCGAATTTAAAGAAACAAAAATTAAATAACAGATCATATCGTTTAACTGGTAATTTCGGAACCTTTAAAAAGTGTTTTTTTATTAAAGAAAATAATCTATCTGTAATTTATATATTTTTACGCAATGGGTTGATTTGTTTTTTGATTGCCTATCTGAATCATCATAGATCTTATCTATGGTATTAGCTTTGGTGTGTTATTGATATACAATAAAGATATAAAATGGCATTATGATAATAAAACATTTCCATCAGAATAGAGTGGTATTTTTGTCAAGAAAATGGAAATATTCGTAAATCTTATAGGCAATTCTTACTAAATAAAGTATATTATGGTATTAGTTTCTTGAATTTAATGAATTTTTTTTTTCTTATTTAAATCGAAAAAACCTTAAGCTAAAAGTTATAGGTTTTAATGTCTTTATTGCTGCTATTATTATAACAGTTTATTTTAAATACATTCAAATGCTTCCTCAAAAAGAAAATTTTTCTTTAAAAACATCTATTGAAGGTCAAGCGTTTGTTCTTGATGGTGATTCAATCATGATTTCTTCAATCATGATTCGGCTTGCAGGAATTGATGCACCTGAGCTCCACCAATTTTGCGGTCAAAATGAGACACGCTATCCATGTGGGCTTGAAGCAAAAAAGTATTTAGAACGGCTTATAGCCAATCACCCCGTTAAATGTCACTGGCATAAAAAAGATAAATACCGTCGCATTCTTGCAACATGCAAAACGAAACAGGTCAATAATATCAATGCAACGCTTGTACGTAATGGTTGGGCTGTAAGTTATTATGATTACCCTAAAGAAGAGCAAGAAGCTAAAAAGAAAAAAAAAGGAATATGGCAATCAAATTTTCAACGACCAAAAGAATGGCGAAAAGCACATCCACGGACAGAATAAGAAGAATATTTTTCAATTCCCTATTTGCCTATGACGCAACAAAACTGTAACCAAATTATCAAACTTGAAAAGCAAATTTATTCTTGCCGCATTTGTATTCAACAACCACGCTATCTTCCTCCTCTTCTTCATGAACCAAACCCCGTTGTTTATTTATCCGATAGGGCATTAATTGCAATTGCGGGGCAAGCGCCTGGATTGCGTGTCCATGAGACTTCTATCCCTTTTAATGATCGCTCTGGTGAAAGATTACGTCATTGGTTAAATGTTTCGAAAGAAGAATTTTATAATAGATCTCTCTTTGCTATTGTTCCTATGGGATTTTGCTTTCCAGGTTATGACAAAAATAAATCTGATTTGCCACCAAGGCGAGAATGTCATGAAATATGGCATGAGAAAATATTTCAAGAGATGCCACAAATAAAGCTTGTACTTGCTATTGGAAGTTATGCACAAAAGTGGCATATCACAGGATTAAAGCATAAAACTGTTTCAGCAACCGTTAATGATTGGAGAAATATTCTTTCCATACGCCAACCTCGAGGCTATAATGTTCTGCCTTTGCCTCATCCCTCATGGAGAAATACTTCTTGGTTACAAAAAAATCCATGGTTTAACGATGAGCTTATTGTGTATCTGCGCAGTTTAATACGTAAATTTTTATAAACTTGAATATTGAGAAAAAATATGGATCGTCTTGATCGAAAAATTCTACATCTTTTGCAAGAAAATGCCACTCTCTCTGTTGCTGATATTGCAAAAAGAGTTGGGCTTTCCACTACTCCTTGCTGGCGTAGAATTCAAAAACTTGAAGAGGATGGTGTTATTCAACGTCGTGTTGCTGTCCTTTCTCCAGAAAAAGTGAATGCTCACGTTACTGTTTTTGTTTCTATTCGTACAAACACACATAGCCATGAATGGTTTAAGCGTTTTTCAAAAATTGTACAAGAATTTCGTGAAGTCATTGAATTTTATCGAATGAGTGGAGATATTGACTATTTATTACGTGTTGTCGTTCCCAATATTGAAGCTTACGATCTTTTTTATAAAAAATTAATTACTCAAATTGATATCCGTGATGTTTCATCTTCTTTCGCCATGGAACAGATTAAATATACGACAGAACTTCCTCTCAATTATATAAAATTACAAGAAAAAAACAGCGAACAAGATCCTTAAAGACTTCTGTAAATACATGACCATTCTTTAGGCAGTTAAATGCTCTTTTTCAAAGAATGCCATTTGTGTATGTGTCAGAACAGCAGCCTTTACAATGCCAGCAGCCATAGCAGCGCCTGTCCCTTCACCAAGGCACATTTTCAGATCTAAAAGGGGTTCCTTACCAATTATTTTTAAAAGTTTATGATGGACTGTCTCAGAAGAAACATGTCCAACAAGAGTATGATCAAGAGCTCTTGGATGCATTTTATAAAGGATTGCTGCGGCTGCTGTTGCTACAAAACCATCTAAAATAACCGGAATTTTTTCCATTCTTGCAGCCAAAATAGCTCCAACAATAGCAGCAATTTCCCGCCCTCCTAATCGACGCATTATTTCAAAAGGATCATGAAAATGATCTTTATGTAAAAAAATCGCTGTCTTAAGCGCCGTTACTTTACGCTGATAAAATTCTCCATCTGATTCTCTAGCACTTTCTGTCCATTCCTCAACCTCTCCACCAAATAGGGCTAAACACAAAGCTGAAGCTATAGTTGTATTTCCAATTCCCATTTCACCTATACAGAGGAGATCTGTTCCACCAGCAATGGATTCCATTCCAAATGCCATTGTAGCAGCTGCACTACGTTCATCCATTGCTGCATCTTTGGTAATATTCATTGTGGGATATTCCAGTGCTAAATCAAAAATCTTCAATCCAAGATCATAAGCTATGCAAATTTGATTAATAGCACCACCACCCGTTGCAAAATTTTCTACCATCTTCTGTGTCATAGATTGTGGAAATGGTGTAATATTTTCTTCTGTAATACCATGATTGCCAGAAAAAATAGCAACGAGAGGTCGTTTTATGATGGGCTTTTCTGCTCCTCTCCATCCTGCATACCAAACTGCAATATCTCCCAATTTCCCTAGAGCTCCTTCAGTTTTTATTAATTTTTCTTGCCGTTTTTTTGCCAAAGTTGTAAAAACTGTATCAGTAGTAGGTAAATTTATGAGTAAAGCGCGAAAATCATCAAATGGACTAACAGTCATGAAAAAACCTTTTCAAATCTACAATGTTTCATGAGAATCTCGTCATATATACAGGATATGAATAATTTGTTGTTTTTTTAAAAGCAGTGTTTTAAAAATATTAAATGGTATTGGTGAAATTGTTTTTTAGAGTTTAATTTTCTAACAAAAAGATGGCTCTCTAAAGTTTAAAAGTATAAAATATTATCAGTATGTTGTTTAATATTATTAATCTATTTCTATGTTGAGATACATGTATTTAGCATACTATCGAATACGTAGAATTCTCTCCATAACAAAGGTAATAACTTTCTAAAATTTACGATCTGGATTTTTAAAAATCTTCGTAGAGCAGTAAAACTTTTAGAGAATTTAAGCTTTAATATAACTAATCTGAAACTGTTGTTAATTAAGGGCAGCAAAAGCTTCTTTTAAGACATGGATTCCTGCGTCATTTTTAGTTGCATCATTTGATAATATCTGCCGCCATCGACGTGCCCCATTCCGACCATGAAATAAACCAATCATATGGCGTGTTACATGAGAAAGCCGCCCTCCTAATGTAATATGTCGAGCAGCATAATCACACATGGTTTCAATAAGATCATCATCACTTAGATCATTTGGCGGTTCACCATATATTTCAAAATCAACATATTTTAATAAAGTTGGATCATGATAAACTTGTCGACCAACCATGGTAGCATCACACAAAGTTAGATGTTCTTTAATTTCAAAAATAGATTTAATGCCACCATTTATCCCAATGAATTTATGTGGATATTTCCGTTTTAATTTATAAACGCGCTCATAATTCAGTGGAGGAATATTACGATTTTCTTTCGGGCTTAATCCTTGTAACCATGCTTTGCGCGCATGTACCCAAAGTGCGTCACATCCAGCATTCCAAACTTGATGAGCTAAAAGATCTAAAGCAAATTCTTCATCTTGCTCGTCCACACCAATGCGACATTTAACAGTTACAGGTATTGTAACAACTTGTTTTATCGCTTCCACAGCCCTTGCTACAATATCAGGATATAGCATCAAGCAAGCACCAAATACACCAGCTTGAACACGATTTGATGGACAACCAACATTGAGATTTATTTCATTATAACCAAATTCTTCAGCAATTCGTGCGGCCTCTGCTAATTTTTTCGGATCTGCTCCTCCTAATTGCAAGGCAACAGGATGCTCTTTATGATTCAAAGCCAATATTTGTTTGCGAACACCATGAATAACAGCATCGGCTACAATCATTTCAGTATAAAGAAGTGCTTTTTTTGTTAAAAGGCGATAAAAAAATCTGCAATGTCGATCTGTCCAATCCAACATTGGTGCTACTGCAAATTTCACTGATGATGGAGGACTATATAATAGCATAAAAAAATGGCTCTTTTATCTTCATTAAATGCTTCTCATTCATAATACAAAGTCTATACTTTTCTACTACATAGAAATGTGTTATTCTCTTTACCTATTAAAATAATAGAAATAGGCTCTTTATCTCATTGTTTAATCCACACCAATATAAAGAAGGAAACACAATATACTAACTCTTGGTGAAATGAGTTTCAGATATTATGTCTATGCAGCGAGCGCTATAGATATGAAACTATAATATAAAAACCTATTTTAATGGCTTTTCTTACCATTTATATGATCTTTTAAGGATTATACCGATATTATCCAGTACAATTTCTAAGATATTTTGAGTTTGATAAACAATAAATGAAATTATTATTGGAATTTTTATGAAATGAGATACATAAATGATAAGCAGGAAAAATCAATCTGATTAGAGAGTGTATAGGAAAGAAATATTTTCATTCCTTAAATAATGAGAAAAATTGCGTATTTTATGGAGCGTTTTTTGTGTAATAAATGGGAAAATATGCAAAGAAAAAAGCTACAATGAGCACTATGAGCAAATGCAAATATTATCTCTAATATTTGGGTCTATTTCATCATTCTATCTTATTTTTAACATGCATGAATGTTTCTATTATCAGAACTCCGAAGAAGAATATATGTAACACTATAAGTAAATTTGCTAATTAATTAAAATCATTATAAATTTTGTTATACTTTTTTTGACTTTGCATATAAGCAGAAAGCATATGAGTCTCTTTCTCATTAAACAAAAGCCCAAGTTTTGAACGGCGCCACAATACATCTTCACATGTTTTCGCCCATTCCTTTTCCATCAACCATTTGACTTCTATTTCATAGAGTCCATGTCCAAAATCTTTTCCTTTATCTTTTTTAGCATGTGCAAATATCACCAATGCTTCGGAACCATAAGAGCGCGCAAGTCTACGATAAGTAAAAGCATCTAAACCTGGAATCAAAAGAGCAATTTCCTTTTCAATTATCTTTAAACTGTTATACGGAAAATCACCCCCAGGAAGCGTTGAATTTTTTGTCCACGGTGCTCCCTTTGTTCCAAGAGCTTTTTCAACAAATTTCATCGCATCTTCAGCCAGTTTACGATAAGTTGTAATCTTACCACCATAAAGATTAAGAATCCGTGGTGCATTTTCTGTACCCATTTCTTTTAAAACGTAATCACGTGTAATTTCTTGTGCCTTTGAAGCTCCATCATCATAGAGTGGACGAACACCAGAATAGGTCCAAACAATATTTTCACGCAGTATGGGTTGTATAAAATATTCACTCGCCGCTGCACAGATATAATCAATCTCTGCATCAGTAATATGAACATGAGCAGGATCTCCTTGATAATCACAATCTGTTGTTCCAAGCAATGTAAACTCTTCTTGATATGGAATAGAAAAGAGAATACGCCCATCAACGTTTTGAAAAATATAAGCACGATCATGAGCATAAAGCTTAGGCACAAGAATATGAGATCCCTTGACAAGTCGTACGGGTGGATTTTCTTTACAGTCTAGTACGTCTGCTAGAATATGATTAATCCAAGGACCTGTCATATTCGCAATATAAGAAGCCGTCACGCAATATTCTTTACCAGTTAATTTATTTTGAAGAATGATAAGCCACTTTTCTTTTTCTCTCTTTAAAGAGAGAACTTTTGTTCGTACTTTTATATCGGCCCCCTGCTCTTCAGCATCACGAGCATTAGCAATGACCAAACGTGCATCATCTACTCTAGCATCAGAATATTCAAAACCTTTACGATATTTTTCTTGAAGTGTAGAAGGAAAGTCTTTTGAAAAATGAACCGTTTTACTGCGCCATAGTTTTTGGTTCCAATTTCCCAAATAATCATAAATGAAGAGTCCCAAACGCAACATCCAAGCAGGACGCAATTTTTTATGATAGGGAAGAAGAAAGCGTAAAGGACGTACGATATGTGGAGCCATACGCCAGATAACTTCTCGTTCTTTTAATGCTTCACGAACCAATCTAAACTCATAATGTTCAAGATAACGAAGGCCACCATGAATAAGCTTTGTCGATGCACTTGAGGTCCCCGAAGCGAGATCATTCATTTCCGCCAACCCAACTTTAAACCCGCGTCCAGCTGCATCTCTTGCCAGTCCACACCCGTTTATCCCTCCACCAATGATAAACAAATCATAATGCATCATGGTTTTCATCATTTTACTTTTCATCATTCAGTTTAATTTTGTTTTACTGCACTCAATAAAGCACCAACTAAAAAGCTCATAAAGATACTTTTATCGGATTATCAATGCGCTTTTTCTCACAATAAATCATGTGTATAAATATCTTTGATACCATCATAAATGAACGCAGATAAAAAGAAAGGGAATTCCGGTTCTTAAAGAACATAAGAATCGTAAATATGCATCATCTGAAGTCTTCTCAGAGAAAAAAGTTGATGTTTTTCCTGCAACCTACTAGATATATGCTATAATCAAGTGCTTATATTGCATATAAGCAATAGTTTTCATAGACTTTGACTTCAGTATTATAAGAAAAAATGAAGGCCTATAAATGACTTATCAGTCTCAATATTCGAAAACAACGTTCATTGCTAGACTTTTAGCAACAATTCTGTTGAGTTTTCTAAGCTTTTCATCTTCTTTATCGAATGCAACATCGAGCAATAAAACAGCAAATTATTTAAATGTGGAAAAACTTAAAGCACAACTTCTAGAGGATTCTGCTTTTTTATCTAAGCTCAAAGAAAAGATAACACCACAAATCGATAATCGTGATATTCAGGAAATAGTAAGGGATTATTTACTTACTCATCCAGAAATTATGATTGAAATGCAGCTCATCCTCCAAGAAAAATTGGAAAAGAGAGACGCGCAAGATGTTCAAACACAAGCTTCAATTATTCACTTCTTTAAAAAAGAAATCTTTTATTCCCCTCATGATGCAGTTTTAGGAAATCCAAATGGTAAAAAAGTGCTGATTGATTTTTTTGATTACAATTGTGGATATTGTAAAATCTCCTATTCACACATAGAAAACTTAATAAAAGAATACCCAGATCTGCGAGTCATTCTTAAAGATTTACCTATTTTAGGAGCTGATTCTATGGCAGCACACACTGTTGCACATGCTTTTCGAAAACAATTTCCAGAAAAATATCCTCAATTTTATAAAGCGCTTTTAACCAGTAAAAGCCGCGCGAATGAAGCTAAAGCCATAAAAATAGCAGTCTCGTTAGGAGCAGATGAAAAAGAATTGCGCAATGCAATAAAAAATCCTAGCCTTCAAAATTCCTTTAAAGAGAATCTCGGAATTGCTTCTCAGCTCAATATTACAGGTACGCCTTCTTATATTATTGGTGAGAAAGTCTTCATCGGAGCCATAGGCCAAGATATGTTAAAAAAATCCATAGAAAATACAGAGTGAATATTTTTCTTATTTCATCAATTTTATAAAGAATACTGTCAATGAAACGATTTTATGCTTTTTCTTTTTTTATAACAGACTTATAAGTGCAATTTCATGTAGAAGGTATTAGTTTAAGATTACAAAGTGTAATTTTAAAAAAGTATATAGCTTTTTTAAAAAAACTCAAAAGGTTATCCGTAGTCTAGAGATATTCAGTCATAAGCATTAAATAATGACGATCTTCATTGATCAAGGAGTTAGAAATTAAAATGGCAACAAAAGAAATAGACGCAGCAAAATATACCGCAATTGATACAAAAATTATTCGTGACCTTGCTGAAATTTTAAATGATACGAATTTAACGAATATTGAACTTGAACAGGGTGGACTTCGTATTTGCGTCTCGCGCCAAAATATTTCAACACTTCCTGAACAGACAATTTATGCTCCTGTTTCCCCCACTGTTTCCCCCACAGTTTCCCCCACAGTTTCCGTAACTTCGTCCCCTACTCCGACGATTGCGGCTCCTATAAAAGAAGATAAATCTAAGGATGCCATAACATCTCCAATGGTTGGAACAGCCTATCTTGCTCCTTCGCCAGGAGCACAACCTTTTGTAGAAGTAGGGCAAAATGTTTCTGAGGGGCAAACATTACTTATCATTGAAGCAATGAAAACGATGAATCAAATTCCATCACCATGTTCAGGTACAGTAACCACTATTTTAGTAAAAGATGGCCAACCCGTTGAGTTTGGTGAACCACTTATCGTTGTTGAATAAAGTGAGAGGCAACTATGATTCGAAAAATCCTCATTGCTAATCGAGGAGAAATTGCTCTTCGTGTTCTACGGGCCTGCAAAGAACTAGGCATCAAAACTGTAGCCGTTCACTCCATTGCTGATGCTGATGCAATGCATGTTCGTCTTGCTGATGAAAGTGTTTGTATAGGACCTCCCCCAGCACGCGATTCTTATCTGAGCGTCCAACAAATTATTGCTGCGTGTGAGATTACAGGAGCTGATGCTGTTCACCCAGGTTATGGCTTTCTTTCTGAGAATGCGAAGTTTGCCGATGTTCTAGAAGCCCATCATATTACATTTATCGGTCCAACAGCTGCACATATTCGAATCATGGGCGACAAAATCGAAGCAAAGAAAACCGCTAAAAAACTTGGAATTCCTGTGGTTCCTGGTTCAGATGGTGCTGTTACTGAAGAAACAGATGCTTTACGCATTGCGCATGAAATTGGTTATCCAGTTATTATTAAGGCTTCTGCTGGTGGTGGTGGACGCGGTATGAAAGTCGTTCATTCTGAACAAGAATTTGCTATAGCTCTTAAAACGACGCGTTCGGAAGCAAAAGCAGCTTTTGGTGATGATGCAGTTTATATAGAGAAATATTTAGAAAAGCCGCGACATATTGAAATTCAAATTATCGGTGATGGCGCAGGAAATGCTATTCATTTAGGAGAGCGCGATTGTTCACTTCAACGACGTCACCAGAAAATATGGGAAGAAGCTACATCGCCTGCACTTAATGAAATTGAACGAAAAAAAATTGGTGACATTGTTGCGAATGCTTGTGCACAACTTGAATATCGCGGAGCAGGTACCATTGAATTTCTTTATGAGAATGGTGAATTTTACTTTATTGAAATGAATACGCGTTTACAAGTCGAACATCCTGTAACTGAGGCCATTACCGGCATAGATTTAGTTCATGAACAAATTCATATCGCATCAGGGAACAAGCTTTCAGTTGCACAAGAAGATATCAGCTTCTCTGGCCATGCTATTGAGTGTCGTATTAATGCGGAAGATCCTCTTACCTTTACGCCATCACCAGGAACCATTACACATTTCCATACCCCTGGAGGCCTAGGAATTCGCGTTGATTCAGGTGCTTATTCAGGTTATCGAATTCCTCCTTATTATGATAGCATGATTGGAAAATTGATTGTTCATGGACGTACTCGTTTGGAATGCATGATGCGTTTACGACGCGCTTTAGATGAATTTGTGGTTGATGGAATCAAAACCACATTGCCTCTCTTTCGTGATCTTATCAACAATCAAGATGTTGCAGATGGTAATTATAATATTCTCTGGCTAGAAAAATATCTTTCTAAGCAATCAGTTTCTTCAGATTCGTAATCTGGTGACAAAAGGGGTAGTTCTGATCACTACTTTTTATGAAGTATTATACACAGAAATAACATCGAACATCATTGTAAATGATCGCAATAAAATAAAGAAACTAATTATTTTATAATTTATGATAAAAGTTTTTAAAATATACAGCAAAATTGATAATTTTCTATTTTCCTTTTTGTAAGTTTATGCTAACTGTTGCACAGTTATGCCCTTATAGCTCAGTTGGTAGAGCACCTGATTTGTAATCAGGGGGTCGGGAGTTCGAGTCTCTCTGGGGGCACCATTGCGTTTTATACTCAAAATAAGTTATTGGTTTCTCATATCTTTTTTACTGTGGGGGATACCCGAATAAAAGTAAGGGAATAGGATTTTGCAACATGCCTCTACAAAGCACGTCCTTTTTTGCTAACTTCTTTTAATAATTCTTTGAGTTTTGCTAAATCCTGTTGTGAAAAATTCTCTAAAGCTCTAACGGACATACCAATAATTTCAGAGCAAAATGAATCAGAAGATTTAATTGTAAAACTCTTACGACAAGCATCAGCCTCTTTTCTTAAGAGAGAAGCCATATCCTGATCTCAATTGTACAACTCTATGATCTTTTCTTC
>NZ_BAABJA010000007.1:0-62833 GCF_039543065.1 Bartonella pachyuromydis
TCTCTTGCAGAAACCGCTACGATAAATTAAATTGGGGAACGGTTTTGATATTTAAATTTATTTTAATTATCGTATAGATGTTAGAAACCCTTCTGTTTCCGCAGTTGGGTTTTTAATTTTTTGCCATCGTATTTTCCTTTATTTAAAACGACTCAAACACTTGTACTATACACAGGATTTTCCACTATATTGAAAAGTAAAATCTTTTCAATATAGTAAAAAATTAAGGTCCCCGTTTTCCTATTCTTTGAAATCAATATCATTTTAAAAAACAACCAATTTACCATTCAACACAAAATCAGGATTGATAAAATACCAACCTCTGTGGTTTTGTTTAGCAATGATACCCGCTTTTTCTAACTCTGATATACCACGAAAAAAGGTGGTAGCTGATAATGCTAACTTTTTGTCTTGAGCAGCAAGAAATGTTTTCAAAACAGCTTTGTCTAAAATAACTGCATTAGTACGAATTAATTTATTTTGGAGTATCCAAGCCAAAACAAAAAACACTTTTATTCCAGCAACTTTAAGATCAAACATCAAAGCAGCATTAACAGTAATCTGTTGTTCTAAATCTTTAATAGAGACTATGATATCATTGGCAAAAGGACATAAATCATACCTAATGGTTTGCTTTCTTTGCTTGGCTGCTATACTATCATAGTGGTAATATAATTATCATATTTGAAATACTTGAAAACATATTAGGAAATGATTCTTCAGTAATTGTCAAATTTTATTTTTATTTTTGAAAAAAATTCGGTGCAAATACGGATATTCAAATGAAAGAAATTAAGTTGCGACAAGAGCGATATTCCCCATATGAAAATCCTTTTCTTAATGAATCTGAAGTCTATACCGATAATCAGATTATCAAAACACACATCACACAAAGAAAGCTAGTAGATCCTAGTACTGGCGAGGAAGTAGATATATCTACAGTTCATGTTATTGAGAAAGAAAACGAAAAAAATTTCATAAAAGTATTTGCTGCTGGAATTCAAGCAATTTTTTCCCTATCTCGCACTGGATATCGGTCGCTTATTTTAGCATTGCAAGCATATCATGATAACAAAAGTAGTCATGACGGAAGCATCACTCTTATTTGGTATGACGGAGGAGTGAATGGACAAAAATTGGATATGACAGATAGGACATTTTACAGTGGTTTAAAAGAACTTACAAACAAAGGGATTTTGAAGCCAAGACTACCTAATCAATATTGGGTTAATCCCATTCTATTTTTCAAAGGAGAAAAAATCGCTTTTATGAAAGAATATCAAATAGAACCATCCTCTACAAAATCAGATATTTCATCTAATGAATATCAAACAGATCTCGAAGACTTTACAAAAATATGACTTGTATCATTTATCTTATTTATATATTATGGGACACCTTGATTTAAGCGCGTGAGGGGGAAATAATGTCAAAACTACAGATAGGCAGAAGTGCATTGTTCCTTTTGCTTTCGCGGTTTCGTGGTCTATTAAGATTTATATTAAGCTTCGCGATCCTCTTAAGTTTTTTTGGACTAGTAATAATTCTTATTTCGGTGTCGCTCTCACCCCTTGGATGGACAAAAGAAGCTATACACCTTACGATTTCATTACTTGTATTCAATTTTAGCTCTTTCCTTATAATTACATACTATGACAAACTTTTACGATATCTTTCGTAACATCAAATAAATAACAATAGGCAAAGCTATATCCTGATACATTATAAAATTAAAACCCCATATTTAGGGGAAAAAATATTATCTTATAAACTCTTAAGTTCTTGAAAGAGGGGGGAAAATGAAAAAAATTATTTTAGTATGTATAGCCACATTACTCGTATCTGGTTGTGAAAAAACATATAGTGTAGAGGAATTTAAGAAGGATGAGAAATTAAGGAAAGAGTGGGAAAAAAAATGTTTACTTGGTTTCTCTATTAAGCCAACTGAGAATTGTCAAAATTTACTACAAGCAGAGGATGAAATATTTCGCTCTCAAAAACCTATTAATTCACGACCTGGTGCAGAATTTTAAAAATTCTCAGAAGGAGTTATCATCTCTTCTTTTGTACGATAAATGATACAATTTTTTACATAACCTAAAGAAAAATAGAATTAGTGGTTCTTCAATCCATTTGTTCTTTATCTTGTTCAAATAAATCCTAATACGCGTTTTTCTTAAAAAAAATCCCATATATAAGAAGAAAAATCCTATTAATACAGATACAATTGCAAAACTTAAAAAGTATTTCATAACTTACCTTTTTCGTTTGACACTCCAGAAATTGTATTTATAGTAGTGTCATTTTTTTCAGTATTATTTGGTTGATAATTATCACTAAAGAACTGCATGTCATCATTTGGTAGTGTCGGCGGTGCATTAAGGCTAAGATTTGCAGAAGATTCCATTCCAGGTATTGAAATAGCAGCAGCAGTTCCTACAGTTTTTACAGCTATATCAGCAGCAACTTTTGCTATTTTAGCAGCAGAAAGTCGACTTTTGGATTGACTAGTTTCCGGATGAGATCCGCCACCTCCAGCTACGCGTGGATTCCCACAAAATTGAGGACTATTACCACTCCCTTTCAAAGAATTTCCTGTCATTTGAGAAGCATTTATACCGCCTCCGCTCATTCCGGCACCCATTCCACTACTTGCTCCACCGGCAGCAGATGCTCCACCAGCAGCAAATGGTGCTGCTTCTCCACCAGTTGCTACTGTGGCAATTGCACCCACAGCTGCTCCTACAGCAGCACTACCCATTGCTCCAATAGCTTCCCCACCAGCGCTGCTCGAACCAGTAATTAAACTACTAATCATATCTGGTATAGTTTTACACAGGTAAGCACACACCAAAGAAAGACCTAATAATGTCCACATTGAAGCAGAAGAGCCCTCATAGCTTTTTTCCCATACCTTTGCAGAATCTGCAACTACTGTCACTATGAGAGTAAGAATAAATAGTTTTACACCAACAGACACAGCATAACGAAATACTGTTATGGTAATCTCTCGCGTCCATTGGGAACCACCAAAACCCATAAATAGCACAGATGCATTAATCACAATATATGACTCTATAAGTGTAATAGCCATCAAAGCCGAAATGAATGCAAAGCACAAAAGAATAATTAATGCTGCAATATACTTAAATACAATAGCTAGCGGATTTATATTCCATACATCTACAACAATATCGGCCAAAACAACAGATTCATGAAAAACATCACCTGGTAGTAATGCTTTAGTTCTACCACTTGCCTGAGCTGCTGCTGTACGGAAACTATCAACAATAGCTGTAGACCACTCTCTGGAGTATTCTAAAAGAGCAGCAAAAAAACCTATAATAAGGATAAATCTGACTAATTCCCCTAAAAATTCAGCAATATCAGATTGCTTAAACAAAAGAGGCATAAAAGTCCAAATAAGTTGAATACCGGCCAATAACCAAAAAAGTCTAAAGCCATACTCATGTAATTTAGAATACCACGTATTTGATTGTTTTTCTACTAGATCCAATAAGCCAACAAATGTTGTGCCGCTATCTAAAGGCTTCGCATAAGTAATATTAGAAAAAAAAATCAAATATATACTGATAGAAAGAAACGCTAGCGTAACAAAATTTATATTTTCTCTTATTCTTAACTTACTCATTTTAAAATTCTGCACCAGGTCGTGAATTAACAGGTCTTTCTGAAAAAAATTTTTCAAGATCTGCTTCATTTTTTGCGTTACGCTCCACTTCATTGGCTGTATAATTTGCTTGCAAAGTAGTATTATTAGCAACAAGATCACGAAGCAACTGCAATTGTTTTACTTGTTGTGCGGCAATTTCATTTCCAGCTTGAATAGCTTGCATACGCCCTTCCGCGCTTGCTGAACGATCAACAAGTTTTTGCATAAGTTTATCTTCATTATCAAAACTGCTAGTGTTAATTCCTGCTGCTTCAATAGCAACACGTGAATTAGAAAGACCTCTTTCAGCCCATTTTCTATAGGTTTTATATGAACTAATTTTTCCAGAATTTTCTAAGTAACTTTCATAACCAGGAAACATTTGTTCAAACCTGCTATTTAAATTATCCATATTATAAGAAATGCTTTGACTATCTTGATACACTTGTTTCAATTTTTGCAAAGTATTCTGCAAACCGTCAAATTGTGGACTCGAAAATGAAAGTCCCTGTTTTATCATATCTTTATATTGTTGAAGCTGCGTTTGAAGTTGTTTAGCTGTATTGATTTGTGTATTAACAGCTTCAATATATTGGTTCATTTGGTTCCAAACAGTTGCACAATTTGCACAAAAAAATGCAAAAGCATTCGTTGAATAAAACATAGAGCAGAAATTTACTAAACAAAATGTACTGAACAAAAAAAGAAACTTAAGTTTTTTCAAGGTATTTTTCATAATTAACTCCCCTCATTTTAAGCCATTTTAAAGGCCAGTTTTGTGTGTCCTCATTTATAAGTTTTTTTACTTCGGCAAGATCTTCTTTGCTAGAAATAGCTACAAAAGAAAGAGCAATTTCACCTAAGCCTAGCTCAAAGAGACGGCATCCAAGAATTGATTTGTAATAATATTGCCTTTTCTTTTTGGCTGTTTTGATAATTTGAATTTCTTTATCATTCAAACCAATCATTCTATATAGATCAACTGCTCCCGGGGCTCCCTCAGCACCCTTTGTTTCTGCTTCTTCATTAGGAAGTAATATCTTGGTAGGACACTGTTCCAATAAAACATCAAGAATACCGGAACGAACCGCATCAGAAAGACTTTGTGTTGCCATTATTACAAGGCAATTCTTTTTTCTTAGTTCTTTTAACCATTCACGAATTTTCTCACGAAAAACAGGATGTCCAAGCATAATCCATGCCTCATCAAGCGAAAGAATAGATGGTTGTCCTTTCAAGCTTCTTTCAAAACGTCTAAATAGATATAATAAAACAGGTAAACCATTTTTATCACCTAGCTTCATGAGTTCATCAATTTCGTAGACAATAAAATCATTATGGTCTTCAAACTGTTCTTGACCATCTAACAAATGTCCCATAGCACCGGAAATCGTATAATGTGCGAGTGCATCACGAATTCCCTGGTTCTGAATCGTCGTAACAAAATTACTGAGTGAACGCATATTCCTAGGGGTTTTACTCATCTGCTTCATTGCACGATGAATTTCCATTTTTTGCTGAGGAGACGGCGCTTGCCCCGTCTGCAATTCATAGCAAACAGCAATCCATTCTTGCGCCCAAAGATTATCGGCTTCTGTATCAATGTCTGCAAGAGGCATAAGAGCACCGACAGCACTATCACTATCACCAATATCATAATGACGTCCATCTACAGCATAACACAATGCATATAATGAACGACCTTTATCAAAAGCAGTAATATTAGCAGGTAAATGCTTACCATCTTTATCTGTTGCCCTTGACCAATATCTACGCGCTTGCGCTAATAGAAACGCTAAAAGTGTTGATTTTCCAGCTCCGGTTGGACCAAATACAAGTGTGTGGCCAACGTCATCAACATGTAAGTTAACCCGAAATGGCGTTGCACCTGTTGTTACTACTTGAGATAAAGCAGGAGAATTATCAGGATAGAGAGGACAAGGATTAATTTGTAAACCTGGCCATACACTTGAAAGAGGTAACATATCGGCAAGATTTTGAGTATTAATCAATGGACGTCTAATATTTGGATAAGTTTGGCCAGCAATTGTCCCTAACCACGCTTCCATTGTATTAACTGTTTCAATACGAGCAGCAAAACCTTTATGTTCAATTTCGCGTTTAATTAACCTAGCATTTTCTGCTAAAACCTCACGGTCTTCATGCATTAAAACAATTGTTGGTGAATAATAACCGTAAGCAACAATCCCCGAACGAGCTTCGTTCATTGCTGTTTCAGCTTGTTGTGCCATCAACAAAGCATCAGTATTGATAGTTCCTTTATTGGTTTTAAAAACCTGCGAAAAAAATCCCCTCACTTTTTGTTGCCATTTTAATCTATATTTATTTAATGCAGCAACAGCTTCATGCTGGTCCATAAATATAAAACGACTTGACCATCTATAATGTAAAGGAAAACCATCAAGAATGTCTAATATTCCAGGATAACTAGCTGTTGGAAAACCGTCAATTGAAATACAGGAAATAAATTTATCCCCAAGTCGTGGAATATCTCCAGGCCACAAATCAGTATAACCAAGCCATGAATCTAAATACATTGGACAGTCTGGTATTCGAAGAGCAATCGCTTCACCATTAATCGCATAATGTAAATAATTAACAAGTTGATCACTGTCGTAGACATCATCACCATTCTTAATAGTGATTGTTTTCATCCTCTGCATTTTAAGCAGATCACCAATCCCAATATAAAAATCATCTATTTTCTTTTTAAATTCATCAAGTAAACGTTCAGCAGGTGTTGTTGACTCAACTGTATCGTCTTCATATACAATTTCCCCTAACTTTGATGATTTTCGAGTAGGCGGTAGATATTGCATTAACAAAGCATATTCCGTCTCATAATGCACTTCACTTTTCTTAAAATAAAACCGTCTTTCTGCATCAATCAATGCTGTAATAGGATCAGGAAAATGAGATAATTCTGGATCTGAATAACTTGGTGACTCTATGCGTATGGCATCTACCCATATTGCCCATCCCGAATGAAAACGAGAAAGATATGTGTTAACCAAGCCCGTTATATAGTTTCGTTCTGCATCTGTTGCCGACATAGGATCATCACCACGAATGAAAAATCCAGCCAACAAAGAACCATCTTTTCCCAAAATAATGCCTTCATCAATTAAAGCTGCAAAATTTAAAAGATCAGGAAGACCAGCAATAGTAGAGCGAAAAGGTTTTAATTTAAGCATCAATACGTCCTTGTTGATTTTGCAACACGAAAGGGACGCGAAAAGGGGGCGTAATAACTACGATATTTTAATTGACGAATGTAAATTCGAGATAAAATGGGATCAAATTTTGCCATTCTTCGTAGAACATAAAGAGAAACAAACCAGATACAAATACCAATTGTTGCTGCTACAATGTTCATCGATGAAACAATAAGAATACCAGTCAAAAGCATTGATAGCAGCATAAGATCTCGCTCTCCACCCATAATTTGTTGAGGTCTATGAAGAGAGCGAAACAATTGTGTATACCGTTTTTCTCCCATTAAAATCCTCCAACCAAAACATTAGAAGGTACAACGGCCCCAGAAAAGAGGGCACCTGTAAGAAGAGTGTTTGCAAAAACAATGACACTAATAACCAAAACAAGATAAAAAATCCGCTTTGTAAATTCGCTAATTTCACCACCAAAAATCAGTGCACCTCCACCAGCAATAAGCCCCAATAAAGAAAGAATAAAAGCAACAGGGCCAGAAATTGATTTTTTTAACTTTTGAAGAGGTCCCTCCCATGGAAGAGATGCACCACCACCCGATGTTGCATCAGATGCATATGCAATATCTCCTAAGATAAGGCAGAGAAGAACTGCCATTCCGATAATAAGAAAAAACATCATAATATGATTACGAGAATTATTTTTTGTTTGCATTGAATATAGTTGCATATTTGCTCCCTTAATGAATGAGATTTGTTATATACTTATTGATTGCGTAATCGTATCCGCTAACTTCAATAATTTCTTTGACTTTGCGACCTAAGGAAGTCTTTTCAATACTCAGAACGACATCTATTGTTTCCGCTATCAGTGATTGCATAGGAGCAATAGTTGCTTCTGAGATTAACTGTTGGATTCTTGTTAACCCTGCTGTTGCATCATTGGCGTGAACAGTTGCTATTCCACCCGGATGTCCCGTATTCCAACTTTTTAACAAAGCTAAAGCTGCGCCATCTCTTACTTCGCCAACAATAATGCGATCTGGTGCCATACGCATAGTCACCTTTAACAACCGCGTCATATCAATATATTCAACAGCTCGAAATGTCACAGTATTAGGAGCAGCACATTGAAGTTCAGCTGTATCTTCAATAATTACAAAGCGCTCCTCTGGACATGTATCTGTCATTTCTTTTAAGATTGCATTCGTTAAGGTGGTTTTTCCTGTCCCCGTTCCACCAACAACGAGAATATTTTTGTGATTTTTCACAGCTTCACTTAAGAGTGACTTTTGATGTGGAGTGATGATGTTTTTTGCAACATAATCATCCAAAGTAAAAATTTGGGTTGCTTTTTTCCGAATTGTAAATGCAGGTGCAGAAACAATAGGTGGAATAACCGCTTCAAAACGGTTTCCATTCATTGGTAATTCACATTCGAGAATAGGATTTTCTTTGGTAATTTGAGTTCCAAGAGCCGTAGCTACTGTTCCCATAGCAGCTTCTGCCCTATGTGCCTCCATCACGCCAACGGCTTTTTTAGGTTCTCCCAAATGCTCAACCCATAAGGTGCCATCGGGATTTAACATAATTTCTATGACTGTAGGATCATCTAGGTAATCCCATACCTGCTGTCCAAATTCAAAACGCATCTTTTCAATAAGACGTCTATTTTGCTCTGAACTTCGCCCGCCTTTAAATGCTGTAACAGCCATTCTCCCATCCCCACCCTTAAGAACATACCCCCATTCACTCTAAACAATGAGAAGAATGTAAAACTTAAAGCTTTTTTCAACAGTGTCCACGTTTTAATTTAAAAATTGAATTTGAACAATAAAAATATCTACCGTAGTATAAAATATCCACATTCCTGTTACTCAAATTCTAAAGTTCTTTATTTAAAGAGAATGACCTTTATCACGCGATAAGATCTATACCAATAGCTTTAGCTTGCATTTTTTCATAGAGTTTTCGCATCACCTTCATATTATCTCTTCGCACATCAATGATTGATTTTTCAACTGATGTTAAACGAGCTTTGTCGAGATTTCCTAATCGTGTATAATGAGATGACATTGCTTTCCGCGCTTCATCATAAGGCAATCCTCCTTTACGATGCTTTGGTAGACTATGTCCTCTATTTACCGCATCATATTTCTCAGGATTAGAAACCAATTTTATGTGATCTTTAACAACATCTATTTCCATTAATGCTGTTTCAAGGCTACTGGCCATAGCTTTACTATTAGCATACCGAAGCAAAACATCCTTTATAAGGTCACTCTCCGTATCAAGAAGTGATGATAAATCCCCACTTTTTCCAACGTTACGAATATGATCACATAGATTACTTCGCACATTGTGTAACTTTTGAGATACTAATGTTTTTTCAAGATCTTGTACTAGTATACTTTGTTGTAAAAAAAGCTCTTCTAATTTATTAGAAATGATAACCTCCTATTACAACACCTTTATCTAACCAGTCCGGACCATATTTTTCATCAGCACTTTTGGTAGAAAATCCCATATCTCGTATAAATTGCGCTCCACGTTGATGTCTAAGAAGTAAAAGTGCATGTGCTGGATATTCAGCCATCGCTAACCATTCCCAAGTTTCTTTGTTATCATTCGCCTTGGAAGCTGCTTCTGCTTCAACCATGTAAATACTGTTTTGAGAAAGACCACCTACCCGCAATTCTTCACGTTCAGCATCCGTAAGATAACTTTTTGGTAATTTCTTTTCCATAGAAAACTCCTTATCTTAATGTGTGTTTATATACTAAATTTTAAGGCTGAATTTGAGCAATATAAACAATATAAAAATGCACATCCTCCTATATCTCAATTTCTTGGTTTTTTCTTTCTCTATATGAAGCTGTATTAGGATTTTGAGAAAGTTTTTGTTCTCTATCTTGAAAAATATGAGACCTTACACGAGAAATCATAGCTTTATCACTTGAATTAATATTACGACCATTGAGGATAGCTGCTCTTTGGCGAAGTTGATTAGCTGCATCACGCTCTTCATAAACATATTGATCATCAAGTGCAGTTGTCGGATCATCAATAGCAAATTGGTCTTGCATATTAGCAAGTGTTTGGAGTCTCTCAGCCATCACTCTTGCTTCTATTTCAGCGATTTTCATTTTAGATGTAAAATCGTTTCTGGCTTTATCACTACCATGTATTCTCCTGTAATCGTCCCAATCAGAAAAGTCTTTCTCTTCTGTCTGAAATTCTGGATAAACTACCCCTCCTCCAATATCTGCCGCTGCACTATAAGCTGCGGTAATTCCAACATTATCTCCTTTTTTTCCATTAGAAAGCAATTTTTCTTGTGTAGCATGATCATTATCTGCAACAAACAAAATTACACGATCCGGATATTTATCACGTATTACTCTACCTACATTTTTTAAATTTCCAGAATCAAAAGCCGCTACAACTGGTATATGAGTAATTTGTGCTACAGCAGAAGCTGTTGCATATCCTTCTGCGATAAGGATAGGATTTTCTAAATCATTATTAAATCATTATTAAGAGCGGATATTCCTACATTATTAGAACCTACAATCGTAAAACACTCATGTTTTTTACCATCTTTCATAAAAGACTTGAAGGTAGGATTAATCATCTGAAGTGTACTTAAATTATTATCTTTATCCCATAGTGTAATAATTAAATCTCCTGCTAAAAATATACGCATATTAGGATTGTTTTTTCTTATTATTTTTACTTCTTCAGCGGATTTTGCAACCATCACACCTTGTTTTTTTTATGTTCTCTGGAAAATCATCTGGAACCTCTCTTAAATCATTCGTCTGATTTATACCTTTAAGCTTACAATATGCATTATCTTGAGTTGCTATTTTGCTAGCCTGCCATATTTGAGAAGCCAATGTTTCTGTATTATTTTGTTTTTCAGCAATCTCTTTTTCTAAGATTTTCTGCCTTTCTCTAACTTCTATGGATAACCGTTTTTTTTCTTCTAAAGATAAAGAAGAAGCAACTTTTTCTGGTTTCCAGTAAATTTTTTCACCACGACGAAAATTTTGAATATAACCTCCACTAGGTGAGGTATAACCAATATAAGCACCACTTCTTTGATTTTTTTGTCATTTTCAACGGAAACACGGTGCAATTTCCCATCCATCAGTGGATTTTCAACAATTAAACCAGCAGAATGAAGAGCCTCCTTAAATTGTTGTTCAAGCGATAAAACTGTATTGGTTTTTACATTATCGTGAGAAAAACGATCCAAACCTTTTTCAATTAAATTTGTACCAACAGGAACATACCAAGATTTTACATCTTTATCCCACTTAGCTCCCAATTTTTTTTAACTTCTTCTTTTTGGGAATAAGGAACATTCAAGAAAATCTTTTTTGTATTATCCTCTTTGTGATCGTTGTTAATAGATACAGATGATACTTTCTTAACATCAATAACTTTAACATTATCTAAATCCATTATAAAATTTTTGATTTTTTCTGCTTCAATAGCAGCTCTAAAAATTTCTTTTGGATTAGTTTGCATAGCCTCAATCCATAAAGAAGCATATGAATCGTTATTGACTGGCTCATAACCTATGCTTAATTCTTCCCCAATCAAAAAAGAGGCGATAGTTGTTCTAAGCTTTTCTTCAGCATATCCAAGAGAGCCTACAGGATACATCGTGTCACGAGTAAGTCTTGAAGAATGTCTAGTCCAATGTCCCAGTTCATGTAATGCTGTAGCATAAAAGGAGTCTTTTGAATCAAATTGATGTTGTTCTGGTAAAAAAATAGTATCAACATCACCACCACGATAAAAAGCATACTTTTTATCGCTAACATCAATTTTTGCACCTGATGTAGCTAAAATTGCTTCTGCTCATGCATATCTTATTTCCTCTGATAAAATAGGACGTGGTTCCAATTGAGGTAATCCATCAATTTGTTCACCATTTAAAACTTTAGCTAGAAAAAGACGCGGCTCAGAAAGCAGTTTTAATTTCTCGTATTCTTTTCCATCTTTATCATAAAAAGGAACCGTTTCATCCCGTTTCCAATAAATAATGTTGGTGCTTTTCATACCTTTTTTAATTCTACAGCCCATTTCATTTGCTTGATGATATGTAATCCAACGTGGATCAGTATATTTTGGGCTTGAAAGCCAAAGACTATTAATACCGCTATATTTTTTACCTGTTTGTGGATTATAAGGAGATCTTACACACTCAGGAGGCAACGGCTGTTGCCATGGTGCTATTCCTTGTTGAAGTTGTGTAATAAAATGATTTGTTACCGTTTTAGTATATTCAAAACTCATTATTCCCCCCTATACGTTATTAGAATTTTCAATTTAAGAAAAATCTGTAGCGCACGAATCCCAAGCATCTTCTTCTGAAAGCGCTGTTTCTAAAAAAATTCCATAACTTTCTGCTTCTTCTAAACTCAATGGAACCTGTACCCCAAGTATAAAAGCATCATCTACAGCTGAAGAAAGTATAGGAAATACTTTTATTCTTGTTTTTTTCATTATTAAAACCTCAATTCTGAAAAGTTAAAATGGGTTTTGCAGAACCCATTATATTCGTAATAGGAACAGCCCCAAAATAGCGGCTATCAAAACTTACAGGATCAAAACTTGAAATAAACCAAGCATACCCTTCTGCAACGTGATATTCTCCATTCGGTATACCAGAAACCCCTCCATTTCTTTGGCTATTTTTTAATAAATGACCATTAATACTAATACCTCTTTCAGTTACTTGAACCACATCGCCAGAAACAGCTACCAATGGTTTCAAAAAAGGTATAGATCCACTAGAACAAGCTCCTGATTGAAGATACCCTTTCTCAACAAACACTTTGACAATAGGTACATCTGGAGGACAAACCTCCATAAATTTTCCTCTTCGCATTTCTTTTTTAAAGTAATTTACTTTCCAAATTCCTATAGGAGCGGAATGCGAATAATTAATTCTAAATCCTTGAGAGAGTGCAAATAAAATCAAACAACCAATAGTAAGAGAACATAAAGTAATTATGGACATAACTCGTTTCATGAGAGAACAAAGCCTTCTTGATTTTTTTTGATTTCATTTCTCTGATGCAAGCGATCAGTAACAGGAGGAGATATTTTTGACCTTTCTGAAAAAATAGGATCTAAAAAATAAAGGATCTGTGTACCTTTAATGACACTGTTTCCAGCTACAAAAATAAGCCTTTCACTAGGTTCAACAATATTCCCTGAACTATCTTTTTTTGCCCTAGGCAAACGCATAATCTCATCGGGTGTCATTAATGGCCGCTTTGTTTCTTCATAAGAGGTTGAAACCTGCTCAAGTGCCATACCAAAGCGTTTTCCAGAAGTAGAAATCTTTTCACGTGCAACCGTTGTCTCCCCCGCCATTTTACTCATCCATTCAGCTGTTTCGACTTTATTAGGAGCATAAGCAATACGAATATGACAATTCGAAATAATGCTTTCATTCGTTGTATAAGCCTTGTACAATTGTTGTACATCTTGAGTAATAATGTAAGCTTTAAGCCCATATCCAGCAATATAGGCAAGCGCCTTTTCAAAAATATCTAATTTTCCTAAAGTTGGAAATTCATCAAGCATTAAAAGCAAACGATGTTTATGATTTGTTTTTGATCTCCCATCATAAAATTCCATGCGATCTGAAAGAGAAAGCACCCTTTGTGTTAACAATAAACGCGCTAAAGGTCTCATCCTATCCAAATTGCGTGGCGTTGTAATAAAATACAGTGAAACCGATGTTTCTGTATCCATCAAATCGCTGATATAAAAATCACAATATTTTGTATTCTCACCAACAATGGGATCTCTATAAAGAGATAAAGCATTATTTGCCGTTGAAATGATAGAGCCTAATTCACGTTCTGGTGTTCCAGCCATACGGCGGCCAACACCATTTATAACAAGTTTTGCTTCTCTATCTGCCTCTTTAAAAGAAGGATTATTACTTTTTATATCAAGGTGTTCCATTTCATGAAATAAACTAGAAAGCGCTTTTGGATCTCCATCATCATCAAAATCATCATTATCTTCAGTAACAGCAGCAAAATCTCCTACTCCCGTTAGCATGTGTGCACAATCTTGCAAACAAGGTATACGTCCAGTTTTTTCTGCTTTGTAAAGAGCATGAAGAATGAGACCATTTAAAAGTTCAAAAGCAGCGGATCTAAAATGATCACCTGCAATTCCCTTTCCATCGTCGTCTATAACCATTAAAGCTATGTTTTGTGCATCCGCTACTTGATAACGTGTCCTGAAACGAATTTCCCCTAACGGATTCCATGAACACCCAACATTGGGTTCGGCTGGATCAAACCTTAAAATCTTATTCCCTGCACATTGTTTTCGCCATCCTGCTGTCATAGCATAATTTTCACCTTTTGTATCAAGGACAAAAAGACTATGCGGCCAACTTAAAAGAGTAGGAACAACTAAACCGACACTTTTACCAGAACGCGTGGGGGCTAAAGCGGCTATATGTTCTGGTCCATCATGGCGTAAATAATGCAACATTCCTGTTTTTGGATCAGCAAAAGCTCCACAATATACGCCCTTACCCTTTTGCTTATGTGGAATAAGCCCCATTTCTTGAATTTCATTAAAAGTTGCAAAATGGGCTGTACCATAAAGATCATCTGTACTTTTATTGCTTCTCGAAGAAAGACCAGCCGAAACAGAAAAACCAACCATACCCATTAAAAAAAACTACAAAAAACAATAAATATTATTTTACACTCATTAGGATAAAAATCATAAAATTTAAAAATCCAAAAGAGTCAAGAAAAGGGTGAATACACGCCTTTAAAATTGGGAGCAAAAGCAACACTATAATGAAAAAGACGCGCTAAATATTGTGTACAAAATTGATTAAGGACAATAAAATATAAAATGAAGAAAAAGATAAATATCAATCGAGATTTTCTTTTAGGTATATGAGTAGATTGATTTCCCAATTTCCCCCCCATTTAATTCCAGCATTTGCTATACACCTATGTATAATACAAAAAAAACAAATATATAAGAATCTTACGCTTGTTTTCTTAAAGAGAATGACTTTTATCGCGTGAAAGATCTATACCAATAGCTTTAGCTTGCATTTTTTCGTAGAGCTTCCGCATTACCTTCATATTATTCATCCGCATATCAAGGATAGACTTTTCAATATCTGTTAAACGCCCTTTATCGAGATTTCCCAACCGTGTATAATGTGATGCCATTGCTCGTCGAGCTCCATCATAAGGCAATCCACTTTTACGAAGCTTTGGTAGATTATGTCCCCTATTAATTATGTCATATTGCTTAGGATCAGAAACAATCATTACATGATCTTTAATAACATCTATTTCCGCTAAAGCCGTTCTGAGACTCCCTGCCATAGATTTACTATTGGTATATCTAAACAAGTCATTTTTTACAATTTTTTGTTCTGTACTAATAAGTAATGACAAGTTATTACTACGTCCAACATCACAAACATGATCATACAATTCATTCCACACACTACATAGCTTCTTAGACGCTAATGTTTGAGCTCGACTTTCCATATAGTTATTTTCACGGAAAAAAATCTTTTCTATCTTGTCATCTTCTTTAGAAATAATCGCCTCCTATCATAACGCCTTTGTCTAACCAATCTGGACCATATTTCTCATCAGCTTTTTTTGTAGAAAATCCCATATCACGAATAAATTGTGCTCCACGTTCCGATCTAAGAAACAAAAGTGTATGTGCTGGAGGCTCAGTCATTGCTAACCATTCCCATGCTGCGTTGCCATCACCGGCATAATCTGCCGCTTCTGACTCGGCTGTATAAATACCATCTTGATCTAAACCACCTGCTCGTAATTCCTCGCGTTCAGCATCAGTCATATAACTTCTGGGTAATTTCTTTTCCATAGAAAACTCCTTTTTGTAATACTTATTCATATTTAATTTAATAGTTGAATCTGTTCAATTAAAGTTCTTCTAATTCTTTAAAGAGAGCTGTCTTTTAAGCCTAAAATAAGTAGAACGAGAAACACCTGTTTTTTCCTTGATTATTTTGAACGAAACTCCTTGTTTAATCAGTGATCTCACCAATTCTGTTTTTGGATGAGGTTTTCGTCCAAATTTCACAATACCTGCTTTCATAGCAGCATTTCGTCCTTCATTTGTACGCTCCAAAATACGTGCATGTTCAGCTTCTGCTACAGCAGCTAAAATTTGAATAACCATTTTCCCCATCGTTCCTTCGGTACTAATACCATTTTCCAGAAAACGAATAAACACACCCTTCTTATAACAACTATCAACGATAGAGATCATATCAGCAATATTGCGGCCAAGCCGGTCCATTTTTGTACAGAGAATAGTATCATCTCTTTCTGCGCGCCAAAGAAGCCGCTGTAAACCTTCACGTTTATCTGTAGAACTTGTTCTTATATCTGTAAAAATACGATCTTCCCTCACTCCAGCCTTTTTAAGTTCAGTAATTTGAAGTGCTAACTTCTGTTGATTAGTTGATACTCTCGCATAACCTAAAAGTGCCATTCAGAATCTCATAAATCGTTTTTGATACAAAATTAGTATCGTAATATAAATATACGATTTATGATACATATTTTTTCGATATTTTAGGGTGTCTCAAAAATTATAATTTTTGAGACAAAACGCCTCCTAAGAAGGCTATGCCCAATTAATGGGCATCTACTCTACTCTCTGCTCATAAGTATCCATGAGAATTTCCAAAAACTCACCATGACGATAGCGCTCTTTTTCAGCCATAGAACGAAAACGATCGATGATAACCATGCTAGCTTTGATATTGATCTGTGTCTCATCTAACTGCTCACGGCTTGGAAAAGCAGCTGCTTTATCTATCTCTTTTCGGTTGATAGTTTGTAAAGAAGATACACTTTTACGAGGCTGAAAATCGTCAAGAGCAGAAAAATCTAATGGTTTTCTTTCTTCATTCATTTTTGAATTTCCTTCTGTTGAGTTAGCTTTAATTTTGTGATGACTTCTGCAACGAATGCTTCAACATTGCTAATCACAGTTTCTAAATTATTAACTTCTTTTGGATTGAGATTACGATGAGAACCACCAGTGGCAAAAATTTCGGAAAAAGCATCACGTTCATTTATTTCTGTTTCAAAAACATCTATTTCTGGATTTTTTCTGAATTGGGTTGATACAAAACGCGCTGTTCTAGATTTTGCAACGACTTTGGATTGAGTAAACAAAACCGCATAATAGATACAACGGCTTACAGCTTTCATATCTCTATGGATTTCTTTAATGATCTCAATAGCTGCTATAGCATCTTGCTGTTGTTCCTTCATTGGTACAATAACAAAATCAGATTGACTAATTGCGTAACTAGTTAAACGAGATGCTGTACCTTCTAGATCAACAATTACGAATGGATCTCGAGCGGCCGCAATTTCTATTTCATCTAAAATAGTCTTTTCAGATTCATTGGTGACAACAGTTAAATTGTGTGGTTTACTTGGTAACTCTGACCAAGTAGTAATAGGGTGGCGTGGATCTGCATCAATAATAGTAACAGGCTTAGCATTGGCAAGTTCACAAGCAAGAAGTAAAGCAGAAGTTGTCTTTCCACTACCTCCTTTGGAATTAGCAAATGAGATAACAGGCTTTTAATTCCTCACTAAACAAAATATAATACCTTAAGGTAAGGTACTATATAGTATTATACTATAAAGTATAATAAAGTACTAAAATGTATGAAATCCTTTTTAAGGCACATGATTAAAGCAGTTCAAAGGTTTTACCGCTTTCCATTTGATTCATATAATTTCCAAAAAATCCTGACTAAAAATTAAAAGTTCATTTGACTTCTTATTGTTTCCCATACCGTAAGCCCATTACTATTATTGATCCACCTCCTAAGAAAGGAGAACATAAAGTTTTTTGTTCCTTTATATATTTATCAATGATCATAGGAACAGCACGATTTTTTCCTCTCGGATAACGAAGAGGAAATTTTATAATCGTTTTTTTACTAAGATCTCTTTGTTTTTCTAAGGAAAATGATACTGAATTTCTTAAAGAAATGCTTTTTTCCATACCTCCCCTTTATTTTAATATACATATTAAGTATTATACGGTACTATAAGGTACGGTATAATACTCTACGTTGTAGTATTTTTTTTTAGAAAAGGACTAAAGCAGTCTTTTTAAATTTAATAAGGAAGCGCTGCCATTGGATGTCCTTGCCAAGGAGGCAAAATGATATCTTTCGTCACCATAACGTTGAAGTTATAACCAGGACGAATAATAATTGTTGGCTGAATACCTAGATTTTTACGTGTCATTTCAATTCCAACTTCGCCCCATTGTCTACCAAGCTCTGCGGCTAACGTTTCTTTTGCTGTTGCCATTGTGCTATCATCATTACCTTTATGATGTGTTTTTTGAGATAATTGTGAAGCTCCTGAAATGACAGAAAGCAGAAAAGCATTCCCCAAAATTTTTAAATAATGATTATTGACCTTATCCTTAAATCCAGCATAACCAGACTGATCTGTCCCCGGCATATTTCCAAGAGTTAAAGAGGAACCATCTGGATAAATAACTCTCGACCAAGCAATAAGTGCTCTTTTTTGACCAGTAGATACACGACTATCATATGTTCCAACTAGCCTCGATCCCAAAGGAATTAAAACATTTTGGCCAGTAGCGGAATCATAAACACTTTCTCTTACTTGAGCTATGATTTGTCCGGGTAAATCACTGTTAATACCACTTATCATAATACTAGGAATAATGGTTCCAGCCTTAATCTCAAGACTTGCCCTGGTCGCTTCTTGACGCGTGTTTTTTAAGTAAACTTCTGCTTCTGGAGATTGAGATAAAAAAGCAATTTTTTGTGCTTGCATATTAGGATCATGCCCCCCATCACCATTGTATAAAGATGAGTTAGCGGATAATCCAGATCGACCAAATAAATTTTCAAGGGTTGCTTTTTGCGGATATGTATCTTGAATTGGAGATTGATTTTTTACCTTTGAATTGATTGTAAAGGAAACCGTAGGATCAGAATCTAAAGCAGCCTCTATTTTAGCCAAACGCCTCTCTTCGATATGTGTTAATAATCTTTTTTGTATTTCATCTTCTTCATCTACTGTTTTATCGAGTTGTTTTTGTTCTGGATTTGTATCTGCTTTTTCTGACTGTTTAGTTTCGGTTGATTTAATTGGCTCTAATGGTAACTTTGGTTCTTTTGCTTGAACATAATCATTACCCTCTGGACGAATTGGCAAAGGTGTTTCATCTATAAATAGTTTTTTTTTGTCTTCTACGGCAACATTATTAGATTGCTGCCGCAACATAAAAGTATATGTAATACCAACCAGAGCAAACGTAATGATACCTATAGCACCTATCAAAGGTATCTTGTTTAACCGCCGCACACCACGTCCTTTGGTTTTTGTAGAAAAAAAATCCGGAGATTCAGAAGGACTAATTTTTTGATTGTTTTTCACCCTTTTCTCCCATCATCTACACGAGCAATAAAAGGAGCATCCGGTACAATATTTCCATTTTTTAAACGAACATAATAACGCGTTATTTCAGTTAAATCATATTGTGCCACCAATACTATACCTTGATCCAAGGGCATCACTTTGTAGGTTAAATTTATACCCTTGTTTTTATATTTTTCTGGTTGGTCTGTATAAATTACACCATAGCCATTTTTTTGTAGAAGATTGACCAATAAAGGTGTAAACTTGTCCTCTGTATCATTTATTTTCATAATAAATGTTGTAGTTGCAGGAGGAAAAGGATCTCTAAGATAGCGAACAAAATCACTAGTAATTAAACTTGCATCATCCTCTGTAACATTTTGATCAACATAATTGACTAACAAAGATGAACGATGACCTATAGACGTGCAACCAGCCGTCAAAACAAGAAGCAACAACAATAGATATTTTAACATCTTAACGCCCCCTAATAATTGTTACTCTCTGCTGAGAACTTCCTACACCAGAAATCAAAGCCACTTTGTTAATAACTGCATCAACAACATATCGATTTCCTATCATGCGATAGTTTATTAATCTTTCGCTAGGTTTTTTTAAGCCCCCCCCATCATCACCAATAGCAATTAAAGCTGGTGCTGTCCCCCTAACTCCATCACTAGGTAATTCAATGTAAGTTTTAAACCCGTCTGTATAAACCCGTCTTGGATACCATTTAATCCTTCGATCACTAATCGTAATACGAAAGTTAAAATCAAGAGCAGCTAAATTTTGACCTGTTGGTAATGTAGTACGGCTTTTATCTGTAGCCGCTTTATATGCTGCCCAATCTTGATCTGTATCATCTGGATAAACAAAAGAAAGAAGAGGAATTGAAGAACTTTGCGTACTAGTGAGTTTGATCATATAAGTACGGCGATCCGTCGTAATAAAGAGATTTGTTGTTAAACCAGCATCTATAGGCTTTACAACAACATAAGTTGTTGATGCTGTACCACTCCCACTTACGGTAGGACTAATCTTCCACCTTACAGTATCACCAGCATGAAGAGAATTTATAGTCTCACCTGCTTGTAACTGAATTGTGCAAACCTCTAATGGTGTACACACCAATGTAGGCAAAGTAGCTCCATAAAGATATTTAATACTGCCGTCACCGGAATATATAGGCCTTTTTGGATTATTCTTCCATTGATTTGCCAATTTAATTCCCCATGCTTCCTTATCAGAAAGCATTACTCTTTTAGGAGAAATAAAATTAATGTTTTGTGATACATCTGTCGCCAGAGCTTTTGATGTTGCAAAAATAACTGTACTTATAAAAATAATTTTTTTTAACATAAAATTCCCGCTTTACGCATTTACTATGATTGATTTTAAAGTCTTGGCGTCCATGCAAATTGTTTAACATATAACCCAATAGGATTTAGCATTATTTGCTTTTCAGTTTTTGGTATTGCTAAAATAACTGTAGCGGTAGCTTGCCAAAGTTTAGTATCAATAATAGCACCTGATCGTGCTCTTTTCTTTTCAGTCCATTCAATTTGCCAAGTATCATCAGAAACAGGAACAATTGCATTAACTTGAATTTCTACTGTCTCCATTGCAGCACGTGAATAAGGATCATTTTGTTTATGATATTCAACAAGCATGGCATATGCAGGTGATTGAGGTAAGGTCATTGAATATGTCTGGTTTATGAGATCTTCTTCTGCTCTCATATCAACATAAACAGTACGTGCCCCAATAAGCCAATTACGTAATGCCGCCCGAATATGGGTCGCATTTGGTTTAGTAGCAACATTTGCCTTTGATAAATGAGTTACCTCACCGACCGAATTGGTTTGCACTATATAAGGAATAACAGTTTCTTCATTTGATTTCCAAATGAATGCTCCTACTGACATTGCAGTAATAATAATCATTCCAAAAGTTGCTAAACGCCAATTATTAGCGGACTTAATATAATCCCCATACCTTTCCATCCATTCTTTACGCGCTATAATATATGGATTGGAGGGTTTGTCATTTGTAGAATCTTTGCTTGTCTTCACAGTCCCCCCCTTAGGTTATAAAACTAAACAGTCCTCTTTAAAGATAATTTAACTTTCTTATGAAGCATTTTTTTTTCAATGTGAAGAAAACAATTTCGACTTATCCATAAAATAATTGTCTAAAATCAAAAAAAATATAACTTTAAACTAAAAAAGCACACCTTAAGTCTCTCTTTCTTTATCTGAAATATTTTTAACACTATTTTTTGTAATCTTGACTTTTGTGCCTTTTTTCCAATACCCAGCTTGAATAAAACCTCTCTTTGTAGTTTCCTTGACAAAAATTCTCTGATTTTCTTCAAAAAGAAGGAAATTCTTCTCTCTAATTTTTCTACGCCCCACATACTTAAATACGGATTCTTCACCGTTCCATACAACATGAGGTAGATTTCCAGTATATTTATTTCGCTCTTCTACCCACTCATGAAGTAAATTATCAATGTTATCTCTGTTGTGTTGCTTCACTTCATTTTTTAAAGTGTTTAAAATAGGATCATCAAAATCAACATTGATTTTATTGTTATACCCTTCACGGGGGCCATCGCGAAATGGGCTTTGGTACCTAAAAAGGAAACACCTGCAGCATTCTCTTCAAAAATTTCTGTCAATAGTTTTCCTGTAAAATCTGTATTCTTCCCTAAATCTTTCTTGAAAAACTGTTATTCTGTCATCAATTAACTTTGCAAAGAGCCAGTAAAACTCTTACAAGAATAAAGGGAAAGAATCATCTTAACCATGTGTAAAGGATGTAAAATGAGTCAAAAATCATGTGATGTAGCAATTTTAATGGGTAGCCAATCGGATTGGCAAACCATACATCATAGTGCGGATATTTTAACATGCCTTGGTATTTCTCATAGTTCTCATATTGTTTCAGCACACCGAACCCCTGAACGACTTTATCACTTTGCTAAAGGGGCAAAATCAGCGGGTTTTAAAGTATTGATTGCCGGCGCGGGAGGGGCAGCCCATCTTCCAGGAATGCTTGCAGCCCTCACGCCACTTCCTGTTTTTGGTGTTCCGGTGCACTCGCAGTCTTTATCTGGTCAAGATTCCCTGCTTTCCATTGTGCAAATGCCAGCAGGCATACCGGTTGGCACATTAGCCATTGGCAAATCCGGTGCTATTAACGCCGCGCTTTTAGCAGCAGCGGTGCTCGCAATTTATGATGATAATCTCGCACAAAGATTAGAAGATTGGCGCCAAAAACAAACAGAAAGTGTTGCACAAACTCCGGTAACTGAGGCTTAAAATGACAAAACTTTCCCACGCCTCCCTCACAGCTGACATGTCTTCACCTAGCACTTCTCCAGCCGGCACACTCAACACACCTACCACATCTACACCCAGCACCTTCGGCACACCCAACATGTCCGGCACACCCAACAGGGCTAGCATGTCCTCCTCTAGCACTACTACCCCAGTTGGCACACTCAACACAAATGGCATGTCCTCTCCCCTCAGTACATTTTCCAAACGTAAAGAGGGATCCGCTATGTTCCCTTCTGGAAGCACAATTGGTCTCATAGGCGGTGGACAGTTGGCGCGCATGCTTGCCATAGCAGCAGCAGAATTAGGGTTTGGCACGGTGGTTTTTTGCCCTGAAGCAAATTGCCCAGCGGCACAAACAGCAAACGAACATATTGTTGCCTCTTATGATGATCGTTCGGCATTAGATCGTTTTATTTCTCTGTGTGATGTTGTGACTTATGAGTTTGAAAATCTTTCGCTTGCAACGGTTCAATATGTAGAGCAAGCCAAAAATGTTTATCCCTCCTCGCAAGCACTAGAGATTACGCAAGATCGGCTTTTTGAGAAGCAATTTTTGCGTGATCAAGGCATTGGCACGGCATTGTGGTATGCTGTTGATGATTATTCTTCTCTTCTTTCCAGCCTCTCAGCATTAGGCGAGCGAGGTCTTTTGAAGACACGCCGTTTTGGTTATGATGGCAAAAACCAGATCATGCTGGATCATCCCCATGATCAAGCTGTTGATGAGGCTTTAAGCACTTTTCGAGGACAGCCCTTAATTTTAGAAGAAATTGTTCCTTTTTTATCGGAAATTTCGGTACTCTCGGCACGCACCAAACAAGGAGAACATATTTTTTATGATTGCCCTGAAAACCAGCATAAAAACGGCATTCTTCATAAATCCTTTGTACCCTCGCATGTTCCGCTTGAAGTGCAAAAGTCGGCACAAGAGATCAGTGTACGAGTGATGGATGCCTTAAATTATGTTGGCGTTCTTTGCATTGAATTTTTTGTTCTCATAGATGGGCGCCTTTTAGTGAATGAATTGGCACCTCGTGTGCATAATTCTGGTCATTGGACACAGAAGGCATGCATAACGTCACAATTTGAACAGCATATCCGTGCCATTTGCGGTCTTCCTTTAGGGAGCACTAAGCGCCATAGCAATTGCCAAATGATCAACCTTCTTGGTAACAATCTAAGCGAATTGAAATATTTTCTCAAACAAGCCCACACATCGGTCCATTTATATGGCAAAAGCTCTGTTCAACCACTCCGCAAAATGGGTCACATCATTCAATTAACCGGACCATCTAGCAAATCTTAACACAAGGCGAACAAAACACTCTCACTCCTCGCCCACATCATTTGAGAAGATTCTCTCCCATAAAATGGTAAATACACAAAGTCGTAAATCTTTCTCAAAACGCCCTCATGTAACACTTCATTTTTATCCATCCATCAACCACACACTCTGAGCGGTTATAAAAGCAAGGCTAATGTATTATAAATTCTTTTCTTTTTTACAGATAAGCGTATTTACGCTTTTCAATATTTACATAAAACAGTAAAAAGCAGCGATATATTACAACACTTTATACCCTATTCCTGACATCATCTAAGAAGCATCCTCCCATAAAATGGTAAATACGCAAAGTTGTAAATCTGTAAGTTCTCACCCCACCCCTCCTGTGGGCATAATAATCTGTGCTCTCAAAAACAACAACAAAGGCACCAAAACATAAGAAACAAAAAATTGATTGGCACAATCAGGTAGTAGCATGTCATACATCTTTTGAAGAATAACAGCCTCACGAGAGGCGGATCATGTTGATGTGAGAGTAAAATGCCAGAATACAAAATCCTCTAACTCTCTCACCCAATCGGATAATGATCGAAGAATACGAAAACTGGCTGAGAAATAGAAATAAGCACTGTCTGATAAAATGCCAGAGATATGCTGATATTTTACACGTTTCCCCCCGCAATACATAGTGATAATACAAAAGGAAAGAGTCTTTATTTTAATCAGCAATCAACCACAAAATGGCTTTTTGTTTTTTTTGGCTTAAGCTCTCGAAAAGTTTTCAACAGCAAAGTTTCTTTTTCGCCAAAGATTTCTGCATAGCTCTACAATGAAAGCGCTTTTTTTGTTGCAATATCCATATAAAAGAAGTGAATTGGAACATCCAGTATGTTAGCAATTTCCTGCAAACGTCCAGCGCCCACACGATTTCCTCCTTTTTCATACTTTTGGATTTGTTGGAAACTGTCTCCCAAATGGCGCCCTAATTCTTTTTGCGAAAATCTCATCATCCTTCTTCTGTAACGGATTTTTTTGCCTACAGAAATATCATTAACATGTGGAATTTTCACTTAGCTTTCCCCCTCCACCTGTTGCGAGCGCACTCGCATTGGTATTCCGGAAGTTAAAAACACTGAGTTCAGTCAGCCTTTTGCTTTTAGTACTTGGAAGCACCTAGACATGACAAAAACTCCCAGAATCCTAAGATACGCATAAAGTAGGTAAATTTTACGCTAGAGCTTAGTTTTTTTTGAATTCTTATTGGCCACTGCGTAAACGACCAAAATCGCTTCATGAGTAAAATAATTTCAGGAAATTGGCCATAAAGATAAAAAGATTTTTATATCGCCCAAAATAATTTGTCTTCTCAAATTCTGTATAAATGACATGCTCCTATCATAACACTTTTTCTCTATTATGCGGTAAAACACCGCCGTTCAGGCGATCATATAAGATATGTAACATATTGACATATAAAATATTTTAAAATTCCGTAGCAAATATTGAAGGCTTGCTTGTAGAGTCTATGACATGAATCACAAAAAGGGTCAGGAGGAAAACCCCGACTAAGAGCGGTCGTTTTTTACAAACCAATGTTGGTAGACCAATATGGGTAGGAATCTACGTCATTTGAGATACAAGAAGGAAGCATATTAACCAATATAGATTATATATTTACCGACATTCTTGATAAGAACCTCCATATTACCAATAAATTAAAATCCATTATGTTATTTAAGAAACAAGAATATGTGAGCTAGTAGCTCTAACACTGTGTATCATTCCCATACTTCTTGACTGACATTTGTTTTATCGACCGCGGCAGATTCAGAAATATAAAGATATTTTACAATAAACGACCTGTTTTTCATGCTTCACACGTTCAGCATCGCTCATGTAACTTTTGAGTACACCCTTTTTGATCAAAAACTTCTTACGACAACAGATGTTAATATAGCGATCTTATGGCTGAATCTGAGTCACAAAAAACAACCATTCGTTGATTGACAATTATAACCAAAATGTGTACCGCCTTATTTCATAGCAAGGTTATTTACAACAGAATGTACAATTGCTTTGTTTCATAGCAAAAATCATTTGTAAGCAAAATATGCACTGCCTTATTTCGTAGCAAAGATATTTGTAAATTTAAATGCTTATAGGAGTTTATCTCATGAGACGTATTATTTTAGCTGTGGCTTTGTTTTCTATTTTTTCTTCAGTATTATCTCCAATAACAGCGAGTGCATTGCCAGTAGGCGGTGGTTGGGGGATTGAACGGCAAAAGGTAGTGACTAAAATTATAGAGCGAAGTGGTAATAAAGACAATTTGGAAATAGTGCGGAGAACATTTCTTAGTGCAGTTCTTAACGCAATTATTATTCCTGAAAGAATAAATCTTTTTAGAAATAGCGATACTTACTTTCGGACAAAGAAGGAATATTATCCATATCTTCGTCAAATAGGATTGAAGAATAAATGTTGGAAAGTTGACCCTAAGCAGGATGGTAGTTACGAATGGGTATCATGCGAAATTAGATCAAATTCGTAAAAAAATGAGAGACTCTTAACTATAAGGCAGCGCATCTTGTTGCACGAGATGCGCCCTCTCACAAAGAGATAGCCTTTTTTGAGTGGTTTAGAGCTTAGAAGAAAAGATTAATTGGCACATTTCTCAGCTATAGCTGGTATAATATCAGACAACATATTAACCTAAATATAGTCAAGGGGTAACTTTTTTTGGTGAAAAAGTTTTTTCTGAATCTTTTCGCCCCTCAAGCTTTTGTCTAGGCGATAAAATTTCTTGTTTTTCAATGAAGACGGCTGTTTCTTACTGAGCTAAAAGAATGGTAAGGATAGTTGGAACATTGAAAAGGCTTCCATTCAAACCATCAAAAATACTTTACATTCTTTTTTCATTCGTAAAAGTATTTGGGGCTATTACTGAAGGTTCTACAGCGGTACTGAAAACTTTCACTATTTTGTTTTCACATAATTTTGTCCCTATAGAATTGATCCATAACACAGCTTCACATCTCAGTATCTCCTAGATTTAAAAGAAGATCTGCTCTCAATCTCGCCATGACTCTGGTTGCCCCCCCACAACGACTTCATTTACTCCGCAAAATGGGTCACATCATTCAATTAACCGGACCATCTAGCAAATCTTAACACAAGGCGAACAAAACACTCTCACTCCTCGCCCACATCATTGGAGAAGATTCTCTCCCATAAAATGGTAAATACGCAAAGTCGTAAATCTTTCTCAAAACGCCCTCATGTAACACTTCATTTTTATCCATCCATCAACCACACACTCTGAGCGGTTATAAAAGCAAGGCTAATGTATTATAAATTCTTTTCTTTTTTACAGATAAGCGTATTTACGCTTTTCAATATTTACATAAAACAGTAAAAAGCAGCGATATATTACAACACTTTATACCCTATTCCTGACATCATCTAAGAAGCATCCTCCCATAAAATGGTAAATACGCAAAGTTGTAAATCTGTAAGTTCTCACCCCCCCTCCTGTGGGCATAATAATCTGTGCTTGAACCACCAATCTCCCTTAAGCGGCGGCGCAAGCAAAGAGCAAATTTCACCCCTCGCCAGAACACCTCACACATTCTCTCCTTATCGCTTTAAACACCCTGTAAGCCCCTCAATCTTCAAAATTCTCCACCACTCTTCAAAGGAGCATAACAGTTTTCTTAAAGCATGCCCCTGCCCCCGCCATAAACAGCAAATGAACAGCATTTTCCCATACCGCCAACATACCGCCAAAGACATCAGCAACTTCCAAAACTACCCCCAACACTTTTCCATAAAAGCCACAGCAGGACTCTTTACGACGCCTTAACTATAGTAAAAGCCCTGTTCAACCACTCCACGAAATGGGACACATTATTCTCAAACAGCATCAGCCACAATTGTATTTTGTTCTGCTACAAAAGATTCTCTTTTGTTTCCATAATTAAAGAAGCGTATCTTCATCTTCCCCTATTGAAGCAAACATAAAAAGCTTTAAACTTTTCTCACGGTTTTGCTCTTTTTGGCCCATCGCACCAAAAATGATTCTCACTTGACAAGAAGAAGATTTCTTGTTAGAAGTGTCTCATATTTTCTTGCAATTTCACTTATTCGTTGTGTGAATGAAATGTGTTAATGCGTGCCTTTATTTTAAAGGTGCGTTTTTCTTTTGTGATCGCAGTGAAAGAGTGTACAATGGATGCAATGTTGTACTCACAACATGATAATACAATGTTGGTTATAGCACGGTATTGGGGTATAGGGTCATATACTGTAATATTGATGTTGTATATGAGAATTATGACATTGCGTTACATAAATAGAATAAACGGTGAGTACGATGAAAATTAAAAATTCACTTAAAGCATTGAGAGAACGCCACCGTAACAATCGTTTGGTGCGTCGCAAAGGTCGTGTTTATATCCTCAATAAAACAAACCCACGTTTTAGAGCACGCCAAGGTTAATGGTTTTTATGCCTGCTTTTTGTGGGCATGAAGCCTTTTTTCTCTTGAAAATTTAGATTACAAGTCCATTGTTTGATGTTACAGATCCATTATTTGAGAATGTATCGTTTGAGGACTTGTTTTGATGTTTTTTTTGCTTTTTTTAAAAACTCTAGGCTTGCGGATTTATGATATTTCCCAGCGATTTTTTTTAATTTTTATAGTCAATTTTTATTTTCTTTCCGTTGGCTACGGACAAAATCCTCCCTCCCTTTCTGAAGAATCTCCCTCTCCACAAATGCTTTTACCGCTGGAAGATATTATTCCGAACGCACCATCTTCAACACCAACGGTAGCGGATGCTGATTCATCGGCAACTCTTCTTGAAGATTTTGATACCAATCTTCCCTCTCGCACAGAAAGAGAGAAGCAGCGCAAAGAAGCCGAAGTTTTACGTCTTCTCAAAGAGTTAAAATTTTGTGCGAATGTTGGTGAAGGCAAGAAGCTCAGTGGTCAACTTCAACGTTTATGGTCGCAATCGGGAAGTGAGACGATTGATCTTTTAATGATATGGGCTGAGAATGCTATCAATGCCGATAATTACGGTCTTGCTCTTGATTATATTGACAATGCGCTTGCGCTTTTACCAAACTATGCCGAAGCTTGGATAAGACGTGCATGGATTCATATCCAATTGAGCGATTTTAAGCTTGCCATGCTAGACCTGCAGCATGCACTAGACATTGAACCCCGCAACTACATAGCCCTTTTTGAACTTGGCGTGACTATGGAAGCGACAGAACGTCACCAACTTGCCCTTAAAGCTTATGAGAAAGCCCTTGAATATTATCCACAAATGCAAAAGCTTCAAGATCGCGTTGAAACGCTTGTAGACGAACAGACACCGCAAAGCCTTTGACGCTTTACTCTTTTCATGAAAAGGCCTCGAAACAGCCTCATGGTGGTTGCAAAGAAATGAACAGGCTTTCTCTTTCTCGGCATAACTGAACACAGCCCTATTTAGCCGGCACTACCAAAACTTTCTCCCCGTAATGAACAACACAATGATGTGTAACAAACGCCACATCCAGCACCCTACCACTTTCAAACAACACTCTCTAAGAAGATTTCATAGAAATCATTTTCTCTCTAGCAGAAGATTTCAAACTGTTTTATAGTGGAGGGGGTGTTCTGCACTTCTCGACAGGAAATAACGTATTCCTGAGACCTTATTGATCTCCAAGGGAGCTGTCCCTGATTAGGCCCGTGGGCTTTTTCATATGGCGCCCACCTATTTTTTAGGTTCTTGGGGTCAACTTTTTCCATCGGCTGTTGTGGATCACCTTTTTTGCATCCATAAAACGAATTGTTCTAGCCTTTTCCCATGAAGCAAGAAGCGAATTATTATGGTATGTTTTTGGAGCTCCATGGAGAATTTTTGGCATTAGAAGGTTCTATTTTGTTGCATTTACCAGATACAAGACGCCATACACGGAATGATTGACATCATAATGACACAAAACACCGATCCTTCGCAATCTTCTACATTCATTCGCGCACAATTACGCAAAGTTGGTTTATCGAAGCGCGCTGCTCTTTGTGCACCAGAACGCGCAACTTTTTCACAGCAAGCCTGCACCCATTTGATTCGCCATCTTGAAGAACAGGGGGAAGATTTTTCACGCCTGATTTTGGCTGGCTATTGGCCGATAAAATCGGAAATTGATCCTCGTCCTTTACTTCATGCTATAGTATTACGTGGTGGATGTTTAGCATTACCGGCAGTCCTTGATGCGACCACTATGGTTTTTCGTGCTTACTCCCTCAATACCATGTTAGAGCCGATGCGCTTTGGCACTTTGGGTCCAAGGAAAGAAAATGTCGTTATTGTGCCAAATCTTATTATTGTTCCCCTTTCTGCGTTTGACAATCAATGTCACCGTCTTGGCTATGGAGGGGGATATTACGATCGCGCTGTTGAAGTCCTGAAAAAACAAGGGCATCAGATTAGGCTGTTAGGTTTAGGCTTTTCATGCCAAGAAGTTGAATTCATTCCCCCAGAAGAGCATGATCTTATTATGGATGGAATTTTTACAGAAAAAGGTTTATTAAAAGGCTAAAATGTGATTAAAACGCCTATGCGTTTTTTATTTTTAGGTGACATTGTTGGAACAACGGGCTGTCAAGCTGTTTTTGAACAGCTTCCGGATCTTATCGCCAAATGGCGGCTTGATTTTGTTGTAGTGAATGGTGAGAATGCCTCTGATGGATTTGGTATCAAGCAAGAGGCTTATCAAGACCTTTTAATGGCAGGAGTTGATGTTGTGACAACGGGCAACCATGCTTTTTCCTGCCATGAGACATTACACTATGCACATGAGAGCGATCGTTTTTTGCGTCCTGCGAATTTTATAGAGGAAACTCCTGGAAGAGGAGCTGGTATTTTTACCGCAAAGAATGGGGCACGTGTACTTGTTGCCAATCTTTTGGGCAGTATTTTTATGCCATGCAAGGTGCATGATCCCTTTGAAACAGCTGAAAAGATTCTATTTGCTTGTTCTTTGATGGACCAAGCAGATGCGATTATTTTTGACTTTCACGCCGAGACCACCAGTGAAAAGCAGTGTTTTGGGCATTTTCTTGATGGTCGTGTGAGTGTTATTGTAGGAACGCATACCCATGTTCCCACGGCTGACGCCCAGATATTAGAAGGTGGCAGTGCTTATTTATCGGATGCAGGAATGTGCGGAGATTATAATTCCTCCATAGGGATGGATAAGGAAGAGCCTTTACATCGTTTTCTTTACAAGCAAAAGCGAGACCGTTTTGAACCAGCGAGTGGCCCTGCTACCCTTTGTGGTTTAGCCGTTGAGCTTTCAGACCAGAGCGGTTTAGCAAAAAAGGTTTCAGCCATACGAATTGGTCCACATTTAAAACCTGAGATTCCAGATTTTTGGTAACGCTGTTTGCTCATTTTACACAGTATGCTCTCACGCTTTTTTTCTTTTCATGTTTCAAGGAATCTCACTCTCAAAAAACTTCTTCTCCACGATAATCTCAAATATCTTCCCAAAAGAGTCGCCGGCAAATAGCTCTCCAAGAAAAGCCACTCCCGATACCTCTCTGAAAAGAAAACATCCAAAATCTCTTGATCACCCAACATCCTAAAAGAAGGTTGCTAAACAAAACGACTAGGCAAAACCTACCATCACATATTCTTTAAACAGCTTGTCAGACAGCAGAAAGAAAGGAACCTAGGCACAACCTACATGCAGCATCAAGAAACTTTTCTTGCAAAACAAGCCGCCATGGAAATGATCCTTAAGCAAAATCTCAAATATCTCCCCAAAGAGAGCTCCCAATATCCTCAAAAGACAGGAGGCACTTAAAAGATTTTCTCCCTAAAGGCCGCAAAAAAAGCAAAGCAAATGCGTTCCCAAAAAAGAACCTAGAGGATGGGTTAAACTGTCACCCGTTGAATGGTAGCACCACATCGAGCTAATTTTTCTTCCAATCTTTCAAATCCGCGATCAAGATGGTATACGCGGTTGACAATTGTTTCTCCCTTTGCTGCCAAAGCCGCAATAACCAGAGAGACAGAAGCGCGCAAATCGGTGGCCATGACAGGTGCACCTTGCAAATTTTCTGTTCCATATACGGTTGCAGTTTGCCCATTGAGTTTTATCTGAGCCCCCAATCTATTGAGTTCCTGAACATGCATAAAACGATTTTCGAAAATTGTTTCGGTAATATGAGCAATTCCCTGCGCTCTTGTCATAAGAGCCATGAATTGTGCTTGGAGATCAGTTGGGAAAGCAGGATAAGGACCTGTTTTGATATCGACGGGCGTTATTTTTGTGTATTGTGGATCTCGTTTAACGTGAATTCCTTGTGGTTCTATTTGAATATCGAGTCCGGTTTTTTGGAGAACGCCAAGCACTTGGGTAAGATGATTAGGATTGGCATTTTTAAGGAACACATCGCCCCCTATCATAGCCACGGCCATAGCGTATGTTCCCGCTTCGATACGATCAGCGATGACACGGACTCTCGCCCCGTGGAGTTTTTTTACCCCCTCGACTGTGAGTGTTGAAGTTCCTTCACCGAGTATTTTTGCACCCATTTCGTTAAGGGTACGAATGAGGTTTGCCACTTCTGGTTCACAAGCAGCATTTTCAATGGTGGTTTTTCCCTTTGCCATGGTTGCGGCCATAAGCATCACATGGGTTCCCCCGACAGTGACTTTAGGAAAACAGTAGTGAGCCCCTTTGAGTCCTTTTTGCGCCTTGGCATGGACATAGCCATTTTCGATAGCAATATTGGCTCCCAAAGCTTTGAGTCCCTCGAGGATAAAATCGACGGGTCTTGTGCCGATAGCGCATCCGCCAGGCAAGGAGACGTAGGCTTCTTTACATCGTGCCAGCAGAGGACCGATCACCCAAAAACTTGCCCGCATTTTTTTTACCAGCTCGTATGGAGCACGGGTTGTAGCTATTTTTTGTGCGGTAAAATGGATTGTTCTTGAATCTATCGAATCATTCCCGGCATTTTGTCCATCGACGGCATAGCCAACACCATGATTATTAAGGATACGAATAAGCAATTCGACATCGGCCAGATGCGGAATATTTTCTAGAGTAAGTGTTTGTTCAGTAAGCAGAGAAGCAATCATCAAGGGCAATGCAGCATTTTTAGCCCCTGAGATAGGAATAGTGCCTTTAAGTTTTTTCCCGCCAATAATTTGAATAGCGTCCATAGTGTTTTCCCTTTTTCCCTTTGTGTTTCCCCTTCCAAAGGTTTTACCCCCTTGAGAAGTTATATTATTGTGATTTCACAACGAAACCGATGATCTTAGCAGACATCTCAAATGTTAGAACGAATCATTGAGAGGTTTGGTTGCAAAGGCGCGTCAAGAGACATTTTTTACAGCTCTGTTTGTGCTCTTTTTCGACTTTGCTCTTTTCGGCGTTTTAGGTTTTGACGCAATTGTTGAGCTAATCTTTCTTGGCGTTTTTTTTCTTTTTCATCTTTATGATTAATTTCTTGTTGTTTTTGATGCATTTGTGTCATTGCGCAATCTTTTAAACAGTGTTGAGCTTCTCCAAGCAACTCATAACTTTTGTATAAGAAATATATGTCATGACACAAGAGATGTTTTCTTTCAAGAATATAGAAATGTTCTCTTGCCTATTTTATGACAATATGGCACAAGACAGCGCAAAGATTGCAAAGGGCTGCGGTAGCTCAGTGGTAGAGCACTCCCTTGGTAAGGGAGAGGTCGAGAGTTCAATCCTCTCTCGCAGCACCATTATACACAATATTCTTCTCTCTATTGCCAGAACAGCGTTATAAACAGTGTATTTTTTGTGCTTTAGGCATTTTCACAAGATCTGCTGATTCTATTGTTTCGGCAATTTTACATATTTGCAAAGCTAAACGGCTGCTGTTTTTTCCCACGGCGCATTCACCACTCTCATAGGCTCTGGTGAACCTTCTGATCACAATGGAGCCTCCTCTCCCACGAAAAAACCGATATTTGCCATAGACATAGCTCCAATCTTTCACTCTAGACCAGCTATAGAAAAAACGCCCTACTAGCTTTCTCCTGACACACTCATTTCTCCTACTCCCGACTTCCTCTTAAAACACCACTCTAACAGCCGCGAAACGAAATAATGCCGCGCATACATCTCTCCCCATAAAAACGGACAACAGTTTTTTATTGTTTTCTCGCCAGTAAAATCTTCTCACACTCCAATGAAACTGCCCAATAAACATTTCGCCCACATCACCGCGCAAAACGCCCGCACAAAAGCCTTGAGAGCAAGGCTTACTGATATTTATCCCGCCCCAGATTTGCAAACATCTCCACCACAAACTCGATGCATCCATTGCCGCACAAAACGCCAAAGCTCCTTTCTCTCCAACAACCACAGCACAACCCAAAAGCATTTTGATGCTTCAAAGCAAAGTTTTTGTAAAAAAAAACGTTTAAAAGCTGCATCACTTTCTCTTGATTATTTTCCCCTCACAGCCCTTTCCAAGAAGGCGTCTCCTATCAACACCTCACAAATTTTTCCACCAGCGCTCCTTCAAACCTTTTTTCTATTTGTGGAATTCCCATCCAATATTTCCCCGCACCCAATTCATATGTCCTCTCTCCTCCACACCCAATCCTTGCAGCCCAACAGCCACGGTACAAAACTGATGCTGCGCCCCATCAAAAACGTGCAAGTGGCATGCTTTATGGGCTAAAATTTCTGACGCCCCACACACTTTTTTAAGCAGCTCTAGCCCTTCTTGCTCGCCAATACACTCCTGCAACCTTTAGCCCACAACACAATCTCCTCTCCCACGAAAAAACAGATCCAAGCATTGCCCAAGTAACTCCAACCCGCTTAGAGGGTCCGCAGCTCTCACCCCACTTTACAATACCCCTCATCCTACTTCACAGTTATGTAATGCGGATATTTTCCATTCTGATACCCCTTGTAGCGGCAGACTTAATGTGTTGGACCATCATTTCCAAAGCCTCATTAAAACGGCGAATTTCATTTTCAAGCCTGCGAATATACACTTCATCACGATAAGCACGCTTAATGAGAGGCGGCATATCGGGCCAATAGAGCATCAAATCCACCCATTCCCGCTGAGCGATCCATAATCCTCCCTGACATTGTGCTTTATGTTCTTCTGGAAAACCCCTTTGATAGAAATGAGGAATAAGGATTTCAGGTTTTTTTGTTTTAATTTCCAACAATCCGTTTGTTCCCACAAAAGCATCGGGAGAAAAGCCTTTCATTCGGTCATCGGCGAGGACAAATCCCACACATTCCGGCTCTGAATGAGTGAGTGTTGCATAAAGCCTTCGGGCATTTGGTTCTAATTCTGTTCCGCGTCGCATAGCAAGGGTTGTTCCCTCCTCGACGGTTTTTCCAGTAATTCTTTCTCCCGCGAGTTTCATCATAATGGATTGATATCGTGAAGTTTTTTGTCCCTGTTTTTTTTGTGCCATCACGGTTTCAAACAAAGAAGCTGTGATCAACCCATTGCGTGCTTGTTGCCATTGTTCTGTTCCTTGAATACAATCGACAATTATTGGCATAGTCCCCCCTATCCCGCTTATTTTTAAGCGTTTTTCTTTAACATTTTGTTTTTAAATGATTTTTTATAAAGCATCCTCACAATTCTTTAAAACATTTTCTCTTTTAAGAAACAGGTCTTTTTGAAAAAATTTTCTGCCTGCCAACCACTCCCAAGACACTCATCTCTCCTTCTCCCGACTTTCTCTTAAAACACCGCCCCAACAACCGCGAAACGAAATAATGCCGCGCATACATCCACCCCCCTTATCAAAAACTGCCAATTGCTTTTATTGTTTTCCCTTATTGTTTTCTCGCCAGTACAATTCCCCCTTCCTCAATGAAACTGTCCAATAAACATTTCGCCTGCATCACCGCGCAAAACGCCTGCCCTCCCTTGCCTTCAAAAGCTTTCATGTTTGTTCTGCCTCATATCTGCAAACACCGCCCCCGCAAACTCCGTGTACCCGTACCCATTGGCCGCACAAAACACCGCCCCAACAGCCGCGAAACGAAATAATGCCGCGCATACATCCACCCCTCTTATCAAAAACTGCCAACTGTTTTTATTGTTTTCCCTTATTGTTTTCTCGCCAGTACAATTCCCCCTTCCTCAATGAAACTGTCCAATAAACATTTCGCCTGCATCACCGTGCAAAACGCCTGCCCTCCCTTGCCTTCAAAAGCTTTCATGTTTGTTCTGCCTCATATCTGCAAACACCGCCCCCGCAAACTCCGTGTACCCGTACCCATTGGCCGCACAAAACACCGCCCCAACAGCCGCGAAACGAAATAATGCCGCGCATACATCCACCCCTCTTATCAAAAACTGCCAACTGTTTTTATTGTTTTCCCTTATTGTTTTCTCGCCAGTACAATTCCCCCTTCCTCAATGAAACTGTCCAATAAACATTTCGCCTGCATCACCGTGCAAAACGCCTGCCCTCCCTTGCCTTCAAAAGCTTTCATGTTTGTTCTGCCTCATATCTGCAAACACCGCCCCCGCAAACTCCGTGTACCCGCACCCATTGGCCGCACAAAACACCGCCCCAACAGCCGCGAAAGACAATTGAAGCCGCACGTGCCATAAAAAAAAACTACAAGCGACATGTTTTATGATCTTAAATTAATAGGCTGAAAATTATTAACGCTCCACACCTCTACCTTCCTCGACCCTGCCTCAACTTTCCAGACCTCACGTCTATGCGCTTCCACAACCTTCTGCCCACGATGGAATCTCGTCTCTCCATAAAAAATATACCCCATAGACATACCTCCAAAGCTTTCACTCTAAAACAGCGGTAGAAAACCTCACTGATGCCTTTCTCTCGATACGATTCCCCTAAAACTCTTCTTAAACCATCGCTCTCACATTATTCATACAGTAGCAGTACAGCCCTGAAGCATTTTGATGCTTCAGGGCAAAGTTTTTGTTGAAAAACGCTTAAAGGCTGTATCTTTTTTTATTGGAGAGCTCTCTTAATCATGCTGACGCACGATACAAAAATCATCGCGGCAATATTTTTCTGCCAAATTTTTTGCCACACATTCTGCAGCCTTTTGTGATATAAAAAGGAGAGCATTGTGTTTTTGTGGTTCAAGCCTGATGGTATTTTGGCTATTTCCAGCATAGTAAAGTGGAATGCCCCGATAGAAAGTCTTGAGATAACTAGCCATAGTTTCTTACCACCAGTAATCGTTTAAAACATCACAGGGACGCAAGCGATGCTGTTTTTCATAAGAACCATAGAGATTATCTTCATAATCGCGCGCAGCATTTTCACTAAGGTAACTATGATAGGCCTCACTATTAAGGATAAAAGGCTGAATTTGACTATTTTGTTCGTCGATTTCATGATTTTCGACATAGATATCGGCGAGTTGTTCACTCACATCCTCGGCATGAAGTGTCATAACATCGAGACGCAGGATTCTGTGAATCGTTTCATATTCTTCAAGAATTTCGAGCACTTCTTCGATTTGCTCGAATGGCCCTTCATAGGCATCCCCCTTTTCATCTTCACAGAGAATAATGAGTATTTCATCCTCTTTAACGAACGGCATATTTTTCATAATTTCCCCCCTTTCTATAGTTGATAAAAGACAGCTTTGTCTTGACAAGGCTGAATATAGCGTTACTCTTATATCCTCTATGGGGGATATGTCAAACTATTTTATCCTTAATAAAAGATATATTTTCATCTTTACGAGGTTCAAAGGACATACGCGAACACCACTTATTCACTTTTTCCCATCCGATGCCCCATCCGATGCCCCATCCGATGTCCGAGCAGATGTCCGAGCAGATGTCCTTGTATTGTTCTCTATTTGTTCTTACCCAATACAATCATCAACAGACAGGAGAGCCAAAAATGCGTGATTTAGAATTGATACAATACTGGCGTAGTCTTGATTCAAAGACACGGAAAGAGCTTATTTTGCTGCTCCGGCATTTGATCGGCGCAAAAGAGTCAAAATTGCCTGCCTCTCGTCCGGAGAAAGCTTTGAAATAAGCTCGATAAATTCTTTATCTGCAGAACTTGCGTCCTGACCATAGAGGATATAATTCATACTGATATTAATTTCGTGACAAATTTGCGAGAGAGATTCGATTGTTGGTTCTTTTCCTTCCGTGAGGATAGAGTGGAGATATCCAGCCCCTTTACCGGCAGCGAGGGAGATTGATCTTTTTGAGCGTCCACTTTTTTCGAGTACAGCACTTAATCTTTGCCGCCAACCATTGATATTCATAGTCTCACCATATAGCGCGTCTTTATTAAAAAACACGTCCTTTTTGTAAAACGAGCTTGCATTATCCTCCAAAAAGGATAAAATTAAGAAAAAAATTCTATTTTTAAGGGAGATAAAATCATTTTCGGGTCGAAAGAACACTTTATCACCCCAAAGGATGTAAAAATGCCCCCCCGCCAGCTCGTATATGTTCAGCAATATTGCTTTATTTATCCTTTACCATCTGTGCAATCTCAAATGGTCAATTTATAAGCGATTTAGTATGTACTATCACTTTAGACTGTATCAAGGAACGCCTAAATCTGTGCCATTTAACGGACCAAACCGCAATAAGACTGCACTCCTTCGACTCAAGCATAAAAATTTTAATCGAATTCCACTAAACGCATAAAGAGCCATTACATGCATAAACACACTATTTCCGGTTTGATTGAGAAAAGAAACATTAAAAAAGAAGAAGGCAGATTGAAGCATGAAACACGCCAATCACCAAGAAACTCCTCATTATGAATCGTCTAGACTTCCTTATGTTTGTTGGTATCAGAATGATTTTCTAGGGGGGGTACGTGGCATGCGAGCCCACGAAATTGGAATTTATACAATTCTTCTTAACGAAATGTATGCCCGCGGTCGTCCTCTAGAATTATCGGTAGAACGTTTAGCGCGTCTTTGCGGCTGTGACAAGCGAACTTTTGTCAATGTTTTAGAAATGCTTATAGAAGAGGGAAAGATTTTAAATTTAGCGAATGGTTTATGGAACAAGCGTTGTGAAATTGTTTTTCAAGAGCGAGAAAAATTGCTTGAACAAAAATCTTTTGCGGGGCATTGTTCGGCAAAAAAACGCAGGAGAATCAATGCTGAGATTGAACATCTGCGGAATAATTGTACAAGAGATGATGAACAAAATTTAGAAGCTCAAAACAGAGAAGAAAAGGAAACACCTTACGGTGTTTTAGAAAAGAAGTTTTTGTTGACCAGACCAAAAGAGGAGAAAGCGCTCAATTATGCGCCGATATCCAGAAAAACTTCTCTCTGCCTCAAGCAGCAAGATACAATGGAGAATTCGCCCCCACCGACAGAGAGGCAAAGCCAATCCCCAACAAGCTTCAACAACTCTACAGACATGCGAGAAGAGCGCACCACCACAGGCACCACTTTTCCCACGAAGCAGGCTCCAAACATGCATCATCAAAACTCTACTCCACCGGTAGACGAACAAAGCCCTCCAGTAGAAAAGCGCGCTACCTCACACTTACAGGAGAAGTTCACCCCCACCTCCACCACAACAGGCGATACCTTCTCCACCCCAATCATCCTCGACACAGGCAGTCAAAATCTTGCCTCAACGGCATGCCCACAAAGCTCTCAGTCTTTCGCAACAAACCTTGACATTCCCACAAGCTTGCAGAAAGGCACCACCAAGAACTCCACCTGCTCTTCCACCATTCAAGTGAGCAACACAGACGGCCCCAATCATACCCCACCGACAGAGAGGCAAAGCCACCCACCAACGAGCCTCGACATCTCACATTTTGAGGAAGACCAGGCCTCCTCCGCACCACCTCACATATCCTCTCCCACCGGCGATACTTCCAATGCAGGCAAACAAGCCAAAAGCCGCACAGTGCTAGCTAAAGGACACCGTCTTCCCAGCGACTGGCAAGCAGACATTGAGGCAGCGATTTTAGAAGGTTTGAGTGAAGAGCAAGCGCGATGGCAAGAAAAGAAATTTCGTGACTATTGGCAAGCCAAAAGCGGCAAAGACGCGCTTAAAGTGGATTGGCAAGCCACATGGCGCAATTGGTTTCGCCGAGAGATTGAACGGATAAAAGAACATCAGGAAAGACTTGCCATTTTTTCTTCTCATAACCGCCTATCACCACCAAACAAAGAAAAAGAAAATGAATCTCTTTACCGCAGTCTTATCAACTACTCGGCCAACGAACATAAGCATGATTTTTAAGAAACTTTTTTTGATCAAAGCAGAAGAAAAGAGAGCAGAGGAGAGGCCATATGCAAGCCTCAATCTCTTGGCACTATCTGATGAAACCTCTTCCATCCTTAAGCAACAAGATGCAACAGAGAATTTTGCCACCCCAGCGTCAGAGTGGCCAAGCCCTCCAGCAGAAAACCTCAATACCCCCACAAACCACACCACCATAGGCAATGCACTCTCCCCCCCAACGCATAGCCATAATACAAGCTGTAAAATCCAAAGCCTCACACCGACACACTCACAAAGCTCTAGACACGCCAGTGTAAATCTCGACAATCTCACAAATTTGCGAACAAACACAAACCACACCACAGCCACCCCAGACGCTACTGGCACTTCTATGTTTCACCTTCCCAACGCGAACAATCAAACCAAAATCCTTACCTCCCACACCACGAGCAATACCTTCTCTCTCATAAGCCATACCCCTAACATACATAACCAAAGCCTTAGCATAGCAATAAACAAACAAAGCCCTCCACCAACAAGCCTCTATACTGCTACAAACCACACCTCCACCACGTCGCATGCTCTTTCCCACAAACGACATGCCTTTTACAATACCTCACATGCCCACCACACACAGCCAAGTCCCAAGCCATATAATCAAGTGCAAAATCCTCCCCCACGGGCAGACATGCCAAGCCCTCCAGTAGCAAACCACGATATCTCACAGTTAAGGAGAACTCCACCACCACGCCCCCACGGACAACGTCTTGCGCACGCACCACATTTCTAATACGGATAGCCAAACCCAAAATCTTAGCTCTTCCACCACCACGCCCCCTCTGCACAATTCCAGCCACCAACACGGGCATTCAAGATTGCAGTCCAGCGTCAGAGTGGCAGATCCTTCCAGCAGCAAACCGCGATAGCTCACACTGACAGGAGGACAACACCTCTACCACAATAAGCGATACACTCTCCACGCCACCCCACATCACCAAATCGCGCCTCCAACCCCAAAGCCGCGCGGTGATACCCAAAGGACAATGTATTCTCTGCAATGAGCAAGCAAACAGTGGCGGCGATTTTACAAGGATTGGATAAAAACAAGCCCCAAGAGCTGCTACATCCCTAGATTTTAAAGCCAACCACATAGGAGAAAAAATTCATAACCCGTGGCATGCCAAAAGTGGCAAAGACATGCTGAAAAGTGGATTACCCCCTATCGAGCAACGGCTTTTGCCAAAAGAACGGGCAGATAAAAGAACATCAAGAAGCCCTGTCATTTTTCCCTCTCACGGATCAGCCACAAAACAAGGGGAAATGGCGGCCTTAAAACCTATCAACAAGCACAGACATCGATATGAGCACAATTTTTGACATCAAACAGCAGCTTAACACACAAGCAGGAGTGGTAGCCGAAATGCTTCTCCCACAAGGGCGCAGTCGAGGCAATGATTGGATTGTAGGCAACACACGTGGTGAGGTTGGTCAAAGTTTATCGGTGTGTTTGAGCGGTAGTAAAGCGGGTCTTTGGTATGATTTTGCAGAAGGCAGAGGAGGAGATCTGCTAGATCTTTGGTGTGAAGTTAAAGGGATGAGCCTTTCGCAAGCATTAGAAGAAGCCCGTGCCTTTCTCAATCTTACGCGTCCCAAACCTTTTATGGCACCTCATCGTTCCTATCGTCGTCCACCAGTTCCTCGATGCAGCACACCAGAAAATTTAGTCAAAACTTACCTCAACAAAGAACGCCGCATTCCCCTTGAGATTTTAAAGCGCTACCGCATAGGAGAAGATGGCGAAAAAATCATTTTTCCCTTTTATAAGCCCGATGGCACCCTTGCCTTGGTAAAAGAACGGCTAGCACAAGCAGGCGCCAAAACAAAACCAACAGCAGCCCAATGTGAACCGATTTTATTTGGCTGGCAAGCACTTTACCCCATAGACCAGGCGCTCCATAAAGACAGCCAAAATCCTATCCCACAGACAGACAGGCAAAGCCCTCCACCAGCAAGTCTCAACAATGTCACAGGCATGCCAGAGAGCCACACCACCACGCATGCCTCGGTCACCAATCACACTCCTAATACGGGCAGCCATCGCCAAAACCTTTTCTCTTCCACCAAGGACATGCCTTCTACAATACCTCACATGCCCACCATGCAAAGTTCTAAGCACGCACCAGCAAGTCTCAACAATGTCACAGGCATGCAAACAAAGAGAAGCCCCGCCCCTATCATCACAAGCAACGCTCCCACACCAACAAACCGCGATAGCTCACACTTACAGGAGAACTCCACCACCACGAGCGACATGGTTCCCACAGACAACGCGCACCACAAAGACAGCCAAGATCCTAACCCACAGGCAGACAGGCAAAGCCCTCCACCAACAAACCTCGAAAACCCCACAGGGGTGCATGAGAATACAAGCATCTCCGCCACGAGCCTCAACAATGTCACAGGCATGCCAGAGAGCCACACCACCACGGACAACGCCTCTCGCACCAACCACACTCCTAATACGGGCAGCCATCGCCAAAACCTTTTCTCTTCCACCAAGGACATGCCTTCTACAATACCTCACATGCCCACCATGCAAAGTTCTAAGCACGCACCAGCAAGTCTCAACAATGTCACAGGCATGCAAACAAAGAGAAGCCCCGCCCCTGTCATCACAAGCAACGCTCCCACACCAACAAACCGCGATAGCTCACACTTACAGGAGAACTCCACCACCACGAGCGACATGGTTCCCACAGACAACGCGCACCACAAAGACAGCCAAGATCCTAACCCACAGGCAGACAGGCAAAGCCCTCCACCAACAAACCTCGAAAACCCCACAGGGGTGCATGAGAATACAAGCATCTCCGCCACGAGCCTCAACAATGTCACAGGCATGCCAGAGAGCCACACCACCACGGACAACGCCTCTCGCACCAACCACACTCCTAATACGGGCAGCCATCGCCAAAACCTTTTCTCTTCCACCACGGGCGACACTGTTCCCACAAACCACGCGTTCCACACAGGCAGCCAAAATCCTAACCCACCAGCAGACACACAAAGCTCTCACCATTCTCCCACAAGCTTCAACACCTCTACAAGTGTACAGGATGACACAAACCACACCACCACAAGCTCTTCGCTCACAAAGCACATCTCCACCACTAGGGACGCCACCTGCGCCCCAGACAACGTCCTCACCTCTAACCCCTTGTCGCTAAACCAAGCTTTTTCTTCCAGCCATTGGAGCACCAATCAGCCCCCCGCCAATCAGACTCCGGCCAATAGGCCCCCTACCAATAGAACTCTTGTTATCACGGAAGGAGAAATTGATGCACTCTCGCTTGCCGCCTATGGATATCCGGCGGTCTCGGTACCGTTTGGAGGAGGAAGTGGAGGCAAACAAAACTGGATTGAAAATGAATTTGACCATTTAGAATCCTTTGAAACGATTTTTTTAGCCACCGATATGGATAAACCTGGTGAAGAAGCAGCCCATGAGATTGCCAGCAGGCTTGGACGTCACCGCTGCTACCGTGTACGCTTACCAGGCAAAGATGCCAATGAATGTCTCACCGCAGGGATTGATGCCGCCACCATAAGAGCAGCCTTTGCCGCGGCAAAAAGCTTTGCGCCAGAAGGTTTACGGCACGCCTCAGACTATAAAGAGCAAGTCATAGGGCTGTTTTGGCCAGAGCCCGAACAACATATTGGCTATACGCTTCCCTATCCGAAACTGAATGGCAAATTGCATTTTCGCCCAGCGGAATTAACGCTCTGGAGTGGTGCCAGTGGAGCAGGAAAAAGCCAATTGTTATCAGACTGTATTCCCCATTGGATTTCGCAAAACAGCCGTCTTTGTTTAGCCTCTCTAGAAATGAAAGGCGCACAATCTCTGCGTCGTTTAACCAAACAAACCGGCGGCTTAGAACAACCCACAAGAGAAATGATTGAACGCATTCTTCAATTTTTGGATGATGGGCTTATTCTTTATGAACATGTGGGCAAATCGAGCGTTGACACCTTGCTCGATGTCTTTGACTATTGCCGCGCGCGGTATGGGTGTGATCAATTTATCATCGACAGTCTGATGCGTCTTGGCATTGCCTCAGATGACTATGCCGGTCAAGAACAAGCGGTTTATAAAATGGTTGATTGGGCTGTTTTAAACAATGTACACATTCATCTGGTTGCCCATGCCCGCAAAGGGGGTCTCGATAAAGAGATCCCTGGCACAGAAGATATCAAAGGCGCCTCAGAAATTGGTGCCAATGCTTTTAACATTATCACCATTTGGCGTAATCGCTCCTTAGAAGACAAAATTTTTGCTTCCTCGCTCACACAAGAAAAAACGGATTTAGAAAAACGCCCTAGCGTTATTATGAATATTGCCAAACAACGTTCGGGTGACTTTGAAGGCAAAATAGGCCTCTGGTTTGATAAAAAAACCTATCGCTATCGCTGTTCTTGTGAACACCCTGCAACGCCACGGCGTTATCTGGAGCGCCCTCCCACTCTCTTAAAAAACACCTCGCCCATCACAAGAACACACCTTTCCCCCTGATAAAGAAAAGGAGAAAAAAATCCATTGAGACTGCTCAACACCATCATATTCGAGCACCACAGCCAACTCCACCCAAAGTGCTCGGTTCCTGCAGCAACAAACACCAAGGCACATCCCCAAATGCAACCAACCAGCAGACAATTCAAAAGCCACAACGACCTCTGCAAGATGGAATCATCACCCTCCCTCATCAGCAAAGCCACGAGCAATTCCAACAAAAGAGCAAACACCAATCCTGTCAGTAATATCCCCCTCATGATACCAATATGCATGACTCCTTCAAAAGCAAACAGAAGGATAACACCGGAAAAGCAACACAATGCCAGCACCTTTACGAACATCTCCCAAGGGTCAGGCAGACTCTTTATGCCAAGATGCAGCAAACCAAGGACAATGCCAAACAAGCAGGAAAATGTCGCCCCCTTCCACAATAACTCTGCGCTTACATCTCCACTGCCCACGCCGGCGGAAAGAAAACCAAAGTAGGTGGCAAAAAGGCCATAAATCACTACCCACCGCCAAAACAACATCCACCCTGTCACTTTGCGGTGCGCAGCCACCCTATAAAGAACAGGTAGGCAAACAACCAAAAGGCAAAAGAGCAGCAAAAACGGCAAAAACCACGAACTCTGTAGCATCAAGCCCCCCATAGCAATATCATCAAAGAGAACGTTCACCATGCAGCAAAATTCTCATCTCTTCAAGGAGAAAATCACCGTGCTATCAACGCAGACAGCTGCTACCTCTCAAAGCGAAAAGCACTCTCCATAAGCCACAGGATAACGCTGACAATGGAGCAAAATACCGCCTAGCGCACGGATGCCACACACACCACAAGAAAACACCGTGCTCCCTCATAAAGAAAAAGGGAAAGAAATCCACAAATGCAGTAAAATACCCAATCCTTTGAAAACCACAGCCACGCGAAGCTCTTACTCTTCGCTGCCACAACAGCACAACCCCAAAAGACCCCAACAATGTTGCAAAACGCCAAGAGTTTCAAAAGAGAGACACCATCCCCCCTCCACATACCAAGCTTCCATATAAGCCAAGCCAAGGACATCTCCGATACGACAAGAAGCGATATTGCCTTCAAATACCTCCGCCACATAAACTCCTTACTTTTCACTCCCACAAGAGCAAGTCCTAAAATGACTCCAGTAATGCAAAGAAAGGCTATTGCCTTCACCCCCCCACGCCCCCCATATTCCTCGCGCTCACAGTAAAAAACAGCACGCTTGTTCCACAACAGCAAAACGACAGCACAAACTCCGCAAGCCAAGACAAGCTCTGCATGAGCCCCTTACCTTTCTCCCGTATCAGCAAAACTAAAAGCAATTTCAACAAGAGAGCAAACACCAACCCCTTCCAGAATATTGCATCTAATAGAGCAATATTTCTGACTCCCACAAAAGCAAGCAGAAGGAAAACGCCCAACATGCAGCAAAACACCACTGCTTTCACGAAGCTTCCCCAGAGAGCAGGCATACTCTTCACACCCGCATACAGCAAACCAAGGACAATGCCAAACAAGCAGGAAAAGGCCCCCCTTTCCACAACAACTCTGCGCTCATACCTTCTCTTTGCACACCAGCGAAAAGAAAACCGAAGAAGGCAACAAGAATGCCATACGATATCATCCACCATCAAAACATCCACGCTGACACTTTGCACCGCGCAGCCACCCTATAAAGAAAAGCCAGGCAAACACCCCAAAAGCAAAAGAGCAGCAAAAACGGCAAAAACCACGAGCTCTGTAGCATCAAGCCGCCCACAGCAATATTATCCAAGAGAACGTTCACCATGCAGAAAAATTCTCATCTCTTCAAGGAGAAAATCACCGTGCTATCAACGCAGACAGCAGCTACCTCTCAAAGCGAAAAGCACTCTCCATAAGCCACAGGATAACACGGACAATGGAGCAAAACACCGCCTAGCGCAAGAATGCCTCACCCACCACAAGAAGGCACCTTGCTCCTTCATAAAGAGGAAAAATGGTCAATCCACAAATGCAGTAAAAGCACTTCACTCTCGAGATCTAAAGCCACCCCTTAATAAGACGCCTTATTCCTATATAAACAGAACCACAGACAAGGCCAAAAAGGACACTAAACAGCCACGGATTTGAAAACCAAAGCCAAGTTAAACCGAAATACTTGGCTCCCTCGTAAACAAACTGAAAGACAGCGACACTCATGGAAGAAAACATCGCAATCTTCAACAATCTTTTCCTTCTAGCCCCCAAATCTCTCATAAAGAGAACCAAACGCAATCCCCATAAAGCAGAACAACATCACCCACTCCCCAAACCCCAAATAATGCGACATCAATATTCTCCCATAACAGCCCCCCCCCACAGCAACAAACCAAAGAGTTTACAATGCAGCAGAAATCCCATCTCTTCAAGCAAAAAAAAACCCCTCGGAACACGCGCACTGCTCCCGCACACTTTCGCACAACCGCTATATGCCTGTGCACATTCCTACATACACCCTGCCCCCCACACAAACCTGCGTTTACCCCCCTTGGGATAAACTTATGACAGCACCACAGCCACCCCCTTAGCAAATTCTCTCAGGCAAAAGAGCGGAAACGGATCCCTCGACAAGCATACAGCAGCACAATTCCACTGCTTTACATAAAAGAAGCAAAGAAATCATTTTTGAGGAGATGACATGAACCATCAAGATAAGAGAAAAAACCACACACCAACTTTTGCTCCCGCCCCTCATAGTGAAGAACAACCGCACATTGGTCACTTAAAAACAAAAGAAATCGTGGTTGAAACGAACAATCCTTATTTTCAGCCCCATCATCGGGAAAGCTCGAGCAATCCGCGCACCATCAAAGCCCTTGCCAATGCAAGAAGCCATCCCATTGCCCTTTTATATGCGAAAGGGCATCTGAGCAAAGCACAATATCAAGCAGCAGAACGCTTTTATGTTTATTGGCGCCAAAGTCAGGGCGACCACCATATGAGCCTTGACTACACACGTGAAAAAGTAGCCTGTAGCCAAGGTTATACACATCCCATTGAACGCCAAATAGAAGCCTCTAATCATCTAAAAACCATCAAAGTCAAGCTTGGTATTTTGGGCTACTCACTTATCGAACGCGTTGTAGGTTATGGTCAAGCGATTAAAGAGTTAAGCGCCTCTAAACGCAAACAAAACTCTCTTGCCGACCATTTGCGAGATTGTCTAGACTTGTTAGCATTTCATTGGGGATATGCAAATCGCACATGTTCAGACACCTTCCCCTTTCAATAAGAATGGCAAAACACCATCCCCCTATCCCACGAACTCCTCTCCACCCTATGAGCGCAGCCACCCGACATACCCTCTTCCACACCTCACGTCCCCGAAACGCACAGCCAAAGCCATGTGACGATATTTAAAGAGCAACATATTCTGAGCAATTGATAAGCAGACATTAGTGCAATGATTTTAGAAGATTTGAGCGAACAGCAAATCTGATAACAAGAAAAGAAATTTCGCAGTTATCAACATGCCAAAAGCGACAAAAACACCCTCTCCTGACACGTACCAGTACGAACACCTCCCACCAACACCATCAGCAACACCCGCTGGTAGTTCCCCCAACGATAGCTCTCAACAACCACAACTCTCACCAAACATCACGCCACCAATAACAAACCTTATGCTTATCACTTTGGCAAAACCACATGTCTTTCAAGCAAACAAAGAAAAATGCCCCACACCACTCTATGCAGAGCTTTTTACCCCCCAACCTCCCCACTCATAGGCAGGCTACCCCCGCACTCTCACCAACACACAAACAACAACAATCAATAGCCGATTGCGCAAAAAACACCCCTTACTGACATTCACCTCATAAAAAAACTTTCATTGGAAATAGTCCTCGTTGAAATGTTTACACTGTTATAAAAATTGGCCGTTTGATAAGATCTTTATCTAATTCTTTGATCTATTTAGAGTTTCATCTATCAAAGACATTGCATTATTCTTACCATTTGCCTCATGCATAAGCACATTTTCAGAGCCATTCTTCTCGTTGCAATTTTCTGTTTACAAAGAATAAAAGACCTCTTCCATCACAAGAGTATATTACCTACAACACTTTAAAACACTATTTATAGACTGCGTTTTGAATAAAGTGGCCATATTTAAAAACATAGTATTGCATAATATGGAAACAAAATAACAGTTAATGAACTCTTTTAATACTGTGCAATATTTCATTATGTTTACTTTTATGCACGCTTCGCCTTACAAGCCAGTCGTTAGATATAAACCTGCTTTTGAAACAAAATTAAGAAGAGATCAAATAGCAATAAAATATGCCCCTCATCTACCAAAACCGGCTTATAACTATAGATTTTTATGTTTCTTTTACAATTAGAGGGACCTTATTATCCCATTATTTTAAATATTAAAGACGCAAAATCGACGGCCATAGAAAACACAATAACCAATCAAGATAAGATACAAAAACATAAATTGTCTTGACTATCTTATTTACTCACGAATATATTTAAGGCTTATGGGGTGCATTTCAAACCTCAAAGAATGGACCCCACATCTGAAGATGCATTCCAAACCTCAAAGAATGCATCCAAATCTCACGGGGTGCACCTAACCCTCAAAACGGTGCACCCCGCCCCTCAAGGTGCATTCCAACCCTCAAAGAATGCACCAAATCCTACAGGGGTGCATCCCAACCCTCAATAAGAATGCACCCCGCCCCTCAAGATGCATTCCAACCCTCAAAGAATGCATCCAAATCTCACGGGGCGCACCTTGCCCTCAATAACGGTGCACCCCGCCCCTCAAGGTGCATTCCAACCCTCAAAGAATGCACCAAATCCTACAGGGGTGCATCCCAACCCTCAATAAGAATGCACCCCCCTTTTAGGATGCATCCAACCCTCAAAGAATGCACCCAATCGTGCAGAGTGTACCCCACAACCCTCAATAGGGATGCACTCTGCTCCTCATAGGATGTGTCTAGCTTTCATGGGTCTTCCCTCTTTCCCATAATGCAAAACAGAAATTTGCTAACAGCTATTTTTGACACTTCATCATATGAGTTCGTGGCCTAAAACCCTCAAACCCTCCTTTATAAAACAGAGTTTGAAAGAATTGATTAAGGCAATTAAGGGTAAATTTTGTCAATTTCTGGGCAAACTTTATTCTTTTTTATGAATATTGAATTTTTACTGTATTCATTTAAAATTAATTTATGTATAATACATTTTGTATTTATTTATAAACAAATAAATATAGGAGAAAAATTATGAGTATCAGATATTTTTTCATAGCAAGCGCAGTAACAAGTGGTTTAGCTCTCGCAATTCAACAATCTGATCGTACAGAAAATACAAAACCCTCTCCTATTGTTGCTCCTTATACTGTTGAGAAAACGCGTTTACAGCTTCTTGAACAAGTAAGTAGTACATCGGATACATCGAATATACTTCTTAATGAAAGTAAGAAGATATCAAAATACAAAGCGATAGAAAATATTTATGAACAAGGTATAAATTTATTACATGCAATTATTTCATTTATAAACTCTATTATAGATTATCGGATAAAAATGTTTTTGATTGAAAAATATATAAATGTATAGATAAAACTTTTCTAAAGTATAGTAATAATAAATTGTTATATATTATAAATTAAAAGAGTATAAAGGCTCCATTTTTATTGGAGCTTTTTTTTATTTTTATTTTATTAAAAATGCTGCTGCTTTATTATTATGATATTAATCTATAATTAATGCTATTTTTATTCTTAAAAATCTCCTACTTTATCATCAAAAGCAATCATTTTTGTCTTCCCGGCAATCTGCCATAGGATTGATTTTTTTGAGAGCATTCTGCTTGCTCATAGAGTTGTATGGTTCGCTTGGAATGCTCGACAAAGATGGAGCAAAAGCTTGGCAGAGTTTTACGGGGGCGGCACAAAAGGACACGAGTGTCTTTTTCTGCTCTCACGATTTCATCGAATTTTGCTCCTTTACCCTGAAAGGGATAGAGACAAAGTGATGAGAGACAGAGGTACCTCTTCTAGGCATAAATGTGTTTTATCGTTCTCAAAGCCGATATTTTAATACCACTGACAAAAAGTGATTCGTTTTTTCAGTCACCGCAACAGATGACGCACAATTTTCCACTTATCATGCCATTTTAAGGCAATACGCATTCCCGATACATCCCCCATTGCCATCAGAGCAACCAAACCACAAGAGAGAGTGACAGCAGTAAAATTGAGAGAAGATTGTTGATATTTGACCATGAAGAAGCTTCCTAAGCTTAAAGAAGCTTGTACAGGGTGAAAAGTTTGATCGGTTACAAATCAAGACCGCTGTTTTTTATTTTCCTCTAACCATTTTTTGGCATGCCAGATCACCAAGGAATGGCTCCAAGCATTCTCGTTTAAAGAGATATTTTTATGTTATGTTTTTGGTGATAAAAAATCACTCCAATTTCTTATCTTAAGATGTTTTCATCCTAAAAACAGCAAAGCAGCAGTCTCTGCGAGGATAAAGCCTTCTTTACACGCATCATCCCGAAAGTGAATTTGTGAGGGGCGGAAATTCATGAGCATCATTTTACGGGTTATAAGAACATGCCCATAACTAAACGCAGTAAACGTGCGTCCTATAACAAATCAACAAAGCGGCATCAATGCCCTCACCAACAGCAAGATGCGGTTGGCAATCTGAGAGCCCCCCCAGCAAAGACCACAAAGAAGAAAGAGAGGTGCACTTGGCATCAAGCATTTTGCTTATATTCCAAGACCCATCAAGCTTGCTTTTTAAAAGCCTATAGTGATTGTTTTTTTTCCTGAAAAAACTTTGAGAAATTGCCGATTGCTTAACAGAGGTCTCTTTTTTTCTCCCCAAGGAGTTATGCGCCCTAATCAATGCTTATATCCATAATGGCGATTTCACCATTTTTAATGTAGACAATGTCGGGGGCAATGTTTCCTTCTAGCAGCTTTACACATGATTGGTTCATCACTGACAGGACATTCTTGTTCTGTTAATTCTTATTTTTTGTCTCAACGACTTTTCTATGAAAAACTTTTTTATGTCACAAATTTGGATCTCTATCTCTCTAGCCGGCTCTCTTTCTCCACGCTCTAAGCACACCCCATGTTTTTTTTCATGCACGCTATCCCACACATAACATTGATCACACACACATACAGATAAAAAATCGCGCTTCCTTGAGGGATCTTATCTCCCATAACACAGCATTCTTTTATGCCCCCTGTTTCATTTTCCTTTAACATTATAGTAAACAGCTGCTTGAAGAGAGAATGATAGAGCGCCACAATTTCTACACTGAATAATACAGCAAGAAGTGCCCCTCACTAAGAGAGGTAGGATATAAACATTGCAATTTCCCGAAGCGTTTTTTCTCCCTACCATCTCTTTATGAATTGTCTTCTTGTTGTTTAGTTAATTTTGCCAATTTTTGCATATTTTATTTTAAGAAATACCCCAAAATCGCATAGAGTATCAAAATAACCGGTATCAAGGCAAGAACGCACACCATGAGGACTTCCAGTCCAATAAAGACAGAAAAAAGAGTATAATCCTCCCACACGGTTAACTGCCATTTGGCGAGGTTTGGTATAGAAAGAGCCATTTTACCCAGCACAATGGTGATACAGATGCAGAAGATGATTTTATAATCCTTCCCAGAAAGAAATGCCCCTTCAAAAGGAAAAGAACCAAGCTCTTTATCACGCCTTCCATTTTTTTCATTGGTCCTCCCTATTCTCATGAGAGCTTATATTTCAAGTCTAGCATACTCCAAACACGCCCCATGTTGTTTCACACACGCCACCCCAGCACCTAACGTTACAGCTATAGAAATGCAAAAGACGCATAAAGGTTGTTCTAAAACATCAAGAAACACGAAACAAACCTTTTGCTTTGAGATCTTATCTCTCTTGCTCTATACCCCAAGCACGCCGCATGCTGTTTCATACACGCCACCCAGCCCATAACATTGATCATACACACATACAGATAAAAAAATCCCTGTTTTGAGGGATCTTATCTCCCATAACACAGCGACTTCGTCGGCTCTTTTATTGCTTTGTTGCATTGTTCTATAACCTCAAAGTAGATCGCCGCTTTAAGAGAGAATAAGAAAACACCACCATCGCTATACGGAACAAAACAGCAAGAATAATCTCGCACTTAACCCCATAATACATTGCCCATCATAAGCATAAGTTTTGCAATTTCTATAAGCATTTTTTTCTTCCCTTTTTTTTATGAATTGCCCTGTTTTATGAATTACCTTGTTGCTTGGTGAGTTCTTCCAATTTATCGATCTTTTTTCTTCATCTAAGAAGGTAATATTGCCCACGATATCAAAACAACAGGGTCTGTAAGACAAACACATAGCAAAATAAACAGCATAGTATAGGCTTTAAACCTGTCATGTTTGACAAAGAATTGATTTATAATGATAATCTAGCGTTATTCATATTGAGTGAGAACAGCGAATAACGTAAGATTCTCTCATTTCAAATCTGTTTATGTTGCATCAATCAAAATCACTTTTTTGCATGTCACAAGCGGGGCCGGCGTGTGGGTAAAAACTGTATAGGAAAGGAGTAAAAATGGTCCTTATGAACCGTCTTAATGCAAGATCTGTCGCAACATTGGGGGCTGGCAAATATAATGATGGTGCCGGCTTGCTTCTTCATAAGCGTAAAGATGGGGGTGCTCAATGGCTTTATCGCTATACCATTCACAGTCGGCGTCGCGAAATGGGCTTGGGTGCCTTGAGAGATGTTTCTTTAAAACAAGCTCGCGAATGTGCAAATCAATGGCGTGCTGTTTTACGTGAGGGTCGTGACCCCATTAAAGAACGTGAGAAACAAAAGCGTGAAGCAATAAGCAATCTCCATTATTTAAAAGATATTGCTTTAGAGACTTTTGAAAGCCGTAAAGCTGAATTAAAAGGTGATGGTAAAGATGGGCGTTGGTTTTCGCCTTTACAACTTCATATTCTCCCTAAATTAGGTTGCCTCCCTGTTTCAGAGATTACACAAACAGAGATACGCAACGCGCTTTCCTCTATTTGGCATTCAAAAGCTGCAACAGCTAATAGGGCTCTTATTCGTCTCAATATGTGTCTCAAACATGCGGCTGCCTTAGGATTGGATGTTGATTTACAAGCAACAACAAAAGCGCGTGCTCTCTTAGGAAAACAACGCCATAAAGCACAAAATTTTCCAGCCATGGATTGGAAAGAGGTCCCTGCTTTTTATAAAACGCTTTGTCAAAAAACAGCTATAACACAAAACTGGCATTGCGCTTGCTTATCCTTACAGGGGTTCGTACGCATCCTTTGCGTCATATTTGTGAAGATCAAATTGAAGATGATGTCTGGACAATTCCTGCTTACAAGATGATGAGCGTTACAATCCATCTCCTATACAAAGGTTCTATAAACATGCACTTTGAAAACCATAATGATGAGAGATATGAAGAAGATGCGAAGATAATCTTTTCGTAAAAAGATGAGCCATTTTTGTATAAAGTGAAACATTCTTCTGAAGAAAGCGCTAAATTTTGCTTTTTGATTTCACTATTTTGCAGATCATCAAAACGCCACTGCTGTTTTTTCATCATGCTTTTATATTGTTTAAGCTGTGCATAGAACTTGAAACGTTTAAGAACAGAATAATAAAGGGCGACACTAATCATATTGAGTAAAATAGCCAATACCACAATTGTAAGCACTGTGAAAAAAGGCAGGGATAACAAGAGCAAGAGCGCTAGAGCCCATGAGGCTTTATGTCTTCACTGATTTATCTTGTGACTCATTTGTTTGCTTTAACTTCTGCGTTTTTTTCAATTTACGCTCTCTAATACTGTGGATCCCGCAAAGAAGAGGTAAAGACGTGAGAAGACAAAGCCAGATCAAAATGGGAAGCAGAAAAATCACATGCCCCATACCATCCCATTTTCCCCATTGCAAAAATTCTGTCAAAGACTTTGCACATGCAGGAGCTTCTAGGGCCATCATAATAAAAAATGTGCAAAACATGATAAGAAAGTTGTCTGAGAGCATTTTCCTCTTTTGCCATGAAAAACTGCTCCATTTTCTCAATTGAAAAGCGGGTATTTTTTTCCCAAATACCTCGTTCTCCTCTGTCTTGTTCATTTTGTTCTAAAATTCCCTCTTGTTGCATTTTATATAAAGCAGCTTGCTGTTTTTCTCAACAACAGATTGCTTTAAACACTGTTTATATCCATAAATTTGAGTTCCCCATCCTTGATATAAAGGATATCGTAGCAATAAATTTTGCCATCGACCTCACAAAGTGCTTCCTCTTCGCAGACAATAAAGCCTTGCGCTCTTAGTTGTTGTTTTTTCTCTGCTTTCTTATTTCTTGTCAACGAATTTTTGATGCTAAGCTTTCTTATTTCTTGTACACCAGCGGACCACCAGCTTTAAAATATTGGTAGCTGATCCCTGTCTCTTCTAGAAACAATTCTACTGCGACCTGTTCAAGTAAATTATCATTGAGTTGCTTAAGCCTTGCCACTTCTTGCGCTAACACCATAGCAGATTCAAGATGAATTTTTTTGACCGAAGCATCAAAAGTTTTTTCCTGCAGGGCAAGTTGATCACCTTCTGGAAAGCTTTTTCTGAAAAAGGGCAAAGTTTCCACATTTCCAAGCAAAGCAAGAATGTCCAAATGCCGCAAATCATAAGACAGCAATTTGTCTTCACCCTTGAGAAAAAATAACCTGTCCCTTTCCCACGGGGACGTACTCTATTGAGAACGCAACTTTTCTTGAAGGTCAACAGTCTCCATCGCTCTTTCTAAAGCTGTCTCAAGCACGCGCTTTAAGCGCCCCACAGGAGACACTTTTCTGCAAAAATTTTCAGCCCTTATGACCTCAAAATTCACTTTTCGATCTGATAAGTTGCAAAATTGTTGAAAAACTCGACAACACCAGCAAAAATACCATTCGCAATCAAAAAACGCCTCAAATTGCTGATAATTTTTGCTCATTTCATTCTATGAAAAAATCTGTACTTCACAAGTCCGCTAACAACAAGTTGGCAAACACTCTTCTTTTTCCACTGACCACAAGCTTTTTCAACAGTACTGTGGGTTTTGCCCTTTCACAAACCTTTTCTTTTTAAAGGCGCGTATTTTTTATAGCACGCAGTGTAGGGCATGAAGTATGGAGCATAGATTTGTCTGTTTGATCTCGTGAGAAAAGCATAAAAAGTGGGTAGAGTGTTTAGACCGCTGTAGGGGGAAATATTGCTGCAACAGAAATGTTGCGTAAAACAGTAAGAAGAGTTTTTGTGGGTTATGAGAGTGAAGTTTTACTATCAGAATGCCACTGCACGCGATCCATCGGCGCTAACGTTCTCTTTAAAAACACACAGATCATGACAACCAGCTTCAAAAAACAGCCTCACCAATAAAGTACTCGCGAAAGGGTTGCGTGCACAACGCAATAATGACACACTGATCCCACAAGCATGCTTCACATATTGTACGCGCAGCCTATAGGGATTCTGCCTCTCCTAAATACTCAAACGGAATGCTACTGGGTTGTACAGTTACCACAGTTACACCCTTAAACACCGGTTCCACCCCTATCAATAATGCTTGACAAAAGCATCATGCCATCATAGCAACCTCTAGGGGTTCCACAACATCGTTCTCCAAACTGTTTCCGCATTGCCAAGCTAACAGTTTTCTTGTCTCACTTACGCCCATGAGACCCTCACTCTCCTCTTTTTAAATCGTAAAACAAAATGATTTCCCATCAGCAATAAACCATCTACTCAAAGTCCAGCCAGCTTAAACTCATCGCATTCTAAACCTTTAGGCTCGCTCTTCCCCCAAGGGGGCATCGTCAGATATATCACTTCCCTCACCTATTCACGCGCTAGGAAAAAAAATCTGAAACTATGAGACAACACTGCATTTGTATGCAGCGCTGTTGTTATGAATAAGCTTCTCTTGAGAGAGTTCTGATAGGAAGAACCCACAGCTAATGGTATAGGGATTCATTTGGATTCTTTCGAAACGCTCTATATAAATTTAATGTTCCACCCCAAAACACACCATCAGTAAACCCACTTAAAATACCAAAAAGAAGATTAAAATCAAATACATATTTCAAATCAGGTTTAACATGGAGAAAAACAATCAATGTGAATTTGATGACAAAAGCAATAAGAATAAACATCAGTGTCAACGGCGTACCAAGCCGAATAATGAAATCCGTTCCCTCTTTGATTTTTAAACGCGCAGTAGCACGCCAGAGCAACCAGCCAACGCCAACGCCGATCATCAGTCCCCCCAACATTGCGATTGCTCTCCAGAGCGGAAACGCCAGCTCTTTAATCATCACATCGCTTGCGCCTAAAAAAAAGAAAGACCACCGGCAAGAGAAAAAGGCGGTTAACCTTCATTTCCCTATCTTTCAATGCGATTATTTCCCTCGCAATGAGAAAAATAAGCAAAATCCAAGCCCATAAAGGGGTTCCGGTCAGAATGTTAAACAATGACATATTATGCTCCATGGTGTTTCACGCGATAAAAATATTGCATGATGAGAGGAAGATATTTCGAAAAAAGCATACCAGCAAAAATGAAACCCATAGTGACCAACCAAAGCTGAAAGGTCCATGCAAAAAAAGCCACGAGAAGACCATTGGCAAAAAAGACGATGATCCAAATCCACGTAATATATTTATTGATCAGATAAAAGAGGATATGTTTGCGTTTATCTTCAGAAATACCAGCAGGCGCATAAAAAATGATAAAGAGTTTCTTTACCAGCAAGCTCATCAATGAAACCAGAGCAAGTGACAGATAGCAAAAAACTGTGGGGTAGTTCAGTAAAAGTGTAGACCATCCAGTGAAATCATTAACAAACAGAACAATAACTGTCAGAATGTTCGTAATCATCACCGGTTCTCCCTGTCGGATAATTTTAATATTCAGAGCAATAATCAACAATAAACGCACCGTTAAGATAAGAGAGCGTTCGACCAGAGTTAAAACATTTCCATTGATAATCTAGGAGTGAAGACTCCACGGAATAAAAGAGATTATTATGTTAAACATGGTGCATCCTTCTTTTTATATTTGATAGAAAACTGACCGCAAATCCTTCGTTTTTTAGTTTCCGTATGAATATAAAAACGCCATCTGGTTCACACTCTGTATCCTGTTTAATGGTCAACTGATAGGTATCTCTCGGATAAACTGCTTTAATGAACTTTACTTTTTTCAGCGCAACAGATGCGATATTTTTCGCCCCACACGAAAAAGGCTCCCTTTTATCTTTCCTTGATGCCAAGGTGTAATGATATTCGTTTTTCTTCACTAGATTTCTTCTTCCAGTTCCTGAATGATTTTCTTGCAACACATGCGTCACAACAACACGCAGCAGAAAAATAGTTGGTAAGAAGAAAAGAGCACCAGCCAAAATCCATGCCACTCGAAGAGAGCAAAGGAAAGAAAATCCTCTCCACACATAACCTAGTATATAAAGCCAAGCACGATCAAAATAGTCACCATAAGTGGAGAGATATATTCTTTTATAATCCTGTCCTGACAAAATCAGCGTCCTTTCCAACGAAGAAGCAATCTCTTGATCACCCCCTAGCTTTATATGATTTTTCCTTTTTTGCACACCGCTTTAGCAATCCGTCACCTTGCAGCACTTTTTGAATTCTCCTGTTGCTTTGCACGACAATTTCACACACAAAATAAAGCCATAAAAGCATAATGCCGTTTACTTGAGCGTACAGAATAAGGCTTCTCAAACAGTAAGATCATCTCATAAGCCGATAAGAAGAACTTGCCTTCTACAAACAATTCCTTTTTTCTATTGGGTTACTTCTTGTCATTTCTGGCTGTTTTTTCCACTGAAACTCTTGTAGAATGTACAAAAGCGTAACGATAGCTAAGAAGATCAGAAAACCTATCCAAAACAAAACGGGCGGGAAAGAAACACCACGTCCTTCATATCCAAAAAAAACCGCCATTTTTCCAAGGAAGCAACAAGATCAGCAACTTTAGAGAGAGGCATTTGAGGGATCATAATGATCAAAGAAATATCGCCTATGATAACAGCACGCCTCTTATGTTACACTCTTTTTATACTCTTTTCTTGAAAGAACCAGCATGCCTACAAATGATAAAACAGCACCTTGATTAAAGCTTCAATCCTACTCCACCTTATCTTTCCTATTTTTCCTTTCTTCCTCATGCTGCATCACGTTCTTGCAGCACTCTTTTCAGTTCTCTTTTGGCTTTACAATACAACCGCGCACGCTTGATAAACATGTAATAAAGGAGCAAAATTGGCAAAGCAATGGAAAGGCTAACGATCACCCAACATAGACCAGAGAGAACTGTTAATGTTATAAAACTAGCGGTCATTGTTTTCCCCTATAGCATCCTGCGCACGAAGCGCTTCATCTCGTTGTACAATTTCTTCTTCCAATTGTTGAATTGTCTTTCTCAATTTTCCACTCAACTTGACAAAGAATAGCGCAATGATCGGGCTCAATAACAAAGCACAAACCCATATGATACTCACCAGCATCATGCTAAAATAACTTACATCATTCTTCCACCATTCCCAGCCTTTTATAGCAAGGAAGGTCTGTAGGATCACATAGAGAAAACAGAAGAAAAAGATAACTTTAAACTCTCTTGGCCAGAGCATCATGGATTCTTTAAAAGAAAGCAGGCGCGCTTTTGCCTCAAACACTGTATTCTGTTTTTGCATTCCCTTCTTATCACTGCGTGATTTCTGTAATGCATCCTTTTCTTGTATGATGTTCTTTCTCAATTCCTGAGACAGTTTACAATGCAATCTGAGATATTTGACCAAAAAGTAAGGAACTCTGATGATGACCATCAGCAAGAGAATGCCTATGATGATCAGTCCTAACACACCGAAATATTTTATAAAAATATCCACTTTTTTCCCCTATCGCATTGTGTGAAGATGTTGTGTTACACTCTCTTCAAGCAAATTTTTCCAATTTTTTTACCGTTCTTTTCACGCCACAATGGAGGAGAGCGTGAAGTATCAAAACCACCGGCAAGAAGAAGACAATACATGCCCAGCTTAAAAGCGACCCTTGGAATACAAACGCGATGACTTTGGACAAAACAGGGGCCTTGGCTGCCAAACCTGCCAAAAAAATTGCAGATCTTGGATAAAAAGCACCAAAAATCGCTAAACACACGAAAGGGATCAACATGATCAAAACAACACAACAGATAATTTTATACTCTCTTCTTGACAAAGCCAGAGATTCTTTAAAGGCCACAGGACTGAACTTTGCTTCAAAAATTGAGTTTTGGACCCTGCTATGTTTCTCATAAAGGCCCAATTTTTGCAGTGCAGCTTTTTTAAGTTTTCGCCACATGCAAAACAACAAGCCTGTGCGTTTAACAAAAGAATAATAAATGACAAAAACCGTCATAAGAGTAAAAATAAAAATCATAATGTATGCTGCCCAAATGAGCACATGCGTAAAGATTGCAAATAGTATGATCCATAGTGAAAAAATAATCACTTTTCCCCCCTATCCATCGCATAATTGGTATTTTGCAATTCTAATGATTTTTCCCATTGTTGGATCATTTCTTTTATCTCACGCTTCAACGCAGCACGGAAGATAAACAAGAGCGGAAAGAATCCGAAAAAAAATACAAAGATCGCTATTGGTATACAACATAGAAAAGACCAAACGCCATTCCATCCAGCAGCCCACCATAATTCTATAAAATGCTTTTGTAGAAGAGCGCTCGTTTCAAAAAACTGTTTTCCAACATTTTTCTGCCCCATGGCTCGAAGACTTTCCTGAGCCATCGCTTCAAACTGCTCCTTGGAGAACACATGAAAATATTCTAGAGGATTGATATAGGCCATAGCGGCCAAGAACAGTAAGAAGATCACAGTCAAGCAAAAGATAATGACATAATCTTTAGTGGAGAGAGCCAAGGCTTTTTTGAAAGAAAAAAGCTTTGATGCTTTATCAAAAGCTTTCCCCGACACAACAGCCACCTCCCTATGAAGAGACCCGTGTTGTGGTTTGTCTATGCTCATGCAAATACCCCCCATTCCTGAAATGTTTGACAACACGCACTAACGTGAGGGATATATTTAAAGCTTTTTTTACAATTGTGCAAGCTCTCTCATGTTTTTATCAGCACGCTTTTTGTTCTTTCTCCCCACAAAGAGAAAATTTCATCCCTTGATAAAAACAACAAAGCAAAATCAAAACAATATTCCACAAATTCCCATGAAAAAGCCAATGCCTCACCATCCCTTTGATTTTGTTGCTTCTTTCTCGTGAAAAAATTTTTTCAGTGAAAGCCCCGATAAAATCTACAAATGTAGAATATACAAAAGCATAACGATAGGCAAAAAAACGAGATAACATGATCACAACAAAACGAGCAGGAGCAACATCACCTACCCCATGACCACGCAGCCACCATTTTTGCCAAGGAAGCAACAAGATTAGAAACTTTAGAGAGCGAGGCATTGCAAAGCGTATAATGAGCAGAGACATATTCTGTATGACAAAAAAGTCACATTTTCCTCCCTCTATATGCTCTATGAAGTAATCGGGGCACATTCTTCGGGTGATTTCTCGCATTGTGGGAGCATTTCTTGCAATTCACCCTTCAACATAAAATAGAAGACAAAAATGATGGGAAAGAGGATTTGAGCAATTCCAAACAGCATTTGCGGGATAAGACAGATAAAATTCCAAACACTACCCCACCCAGCTCTGTTCCATAATTCTCTCCTATAGATTTCATCCCATGAAATTTGTCCCAAGAATAAATCTTTCAGATTTTCCAGAAAGGTACCATGAAAATTTTTCTGAACCATTGCCGTGAACTGTTCTTCAGACAATCCATGAAAGCATTTCATAAAATTGCTGTATACCACAACCACCATTATGAAAGACAGAACGCCGATGATGAGATAATCTTTGATTGACAGAGCTGAAGTTTTTTTTTAAGAAAAATTTGATTTCTTATCTAAAGCCCCCTGTGAGACAACAGCTCCATCAATACGAACAAGCACCGGTTGTGGCCCATATGGTGATTTATCTATATGCATCTCCCCCACTCCTTCAATGTTTGATAGCACGCATCAATGTGAAGCATTCATTTAAAGCTTTTCGCAAGGTTGCGCAAACTCTCTCTTTGATGATATTTTCCAGTTCCCCCTTGCCAAGAAACCATTTCATCCCTTTGATAACAGCCTCACACACAAGAAGAATATAAAACGAAAAAGAGCAGAATAAAGCAATATCCATGCACGTCTCTAATGGAAAAAGCAAAATAAACAAGAGCTAAATGACCGATCACTTTTCCCCTCTTCCATTTCATAGAGCAGATGCTAAACTTTCTTCAAACCAATAGTGATCTCATATTTTTTGTAAATATTGCTCTGTAGGAGAGAATGTTTTGTGGACTTCATTATTTGATAAATTATTTTATTTTTTGTCAGATCATTTTTTAATGGCAAAATATTTTTTCAACAAACCAAACCAGATAAAGGGCTGCTACAAAGAAGAAAAGCCATGATCAAGAACATAGACTAAGAGCGCTTCCACCGCACGAAAATAACAGGGATGTCACACTTTTCACATTTGCCACACTGCTCTTTCTTTAAGGCCAATGCACCTTTCCCATTTTTGCTCCCTTAAATCCCATAAGAAGGAATGTCAAAACGGCTATCCATGCCAAGGGAAACACACGTGATGCGAGAAACCACACAAACATCATGAAAATTGATAAGATAATTTTGCTTTAGCAGCAGCGAGCTTCTTTTCAATTCACAAACAGGACCGCAATTCACAAACAGGACCGCAATTCACAAACAGGACCGCAATTCACAAACAGGACCGCAATTCACAAACAGGACCGCAATTCACAAACAGGACCGCAATTCACAAACAGGACCGCAATTCACAAACAG